>MGXK01000135.1:22941-23103 GCA_001802375.1 Gammaproteobacteria bacterium RBG_16_51_14 | reverse complement strand
GGGGATTGTCTTTATCATGGATTTGATGCGGCCGCATACCCGGCAGGATGCGGAGTCTCTGGTGCAGGAATATGCGGCGCAGGAACCCCGGATCCTGCAGCAGGATTTTTTTCATTCCCTGTGTGCGGCCTTCCGGCCCGAGGAGATTGAGGTGCAACTGGC
>MGXK01000135.1:2396-22792 GCA_001802375.1 Gammaproteobacteria bacterium RBG_16_51_14 | reverse complement strand
GGTGGCATAATAAATGCATCCAGGTTGACCCTGAAAGATGGATCAGTCCAGGATAATACAGCAGCACATGACTGAAACGCCGATGCTGTCCAATCATGAACGCAAAAAAAACAAGTAATCACAAGAGAATGAGGAGATTAAGGAGATAAACCAAATGTCTAAAGATAATGTTCAGACAATGATTAAAGATAATGACATAAAGTTCATTGATCTGCGTTTCGCAGATACTATCGGCAAGGAGCAGCATGTCACAATTCCAGTCGGTGCCGCGGATGAGGATTTTTTTGAAAATGGCAAGATGTTTGATGGCTCTTCCATCGCTGGCTGGAAAGGCATCAATGAATCAGACATGGTGCTGATGCCGGATATGTCAACCGCTGTGCTCGATCCCTTTTATGATGACCCGACCCTGATCCTGCGCTGTGACGTCCTCGAACCAACGACCATGCAGGGCTATGAGCGTGATCCGCGTTCACTTGCCAGGCGTGCTGAGGCCTACCTGAAATCAACGGGGATTGCCGATACCGCTTATTTCGGTCCAGAACCGGAATTTTTTATCTTTGACGAGGTGCGTTGGGGCGATGACATCAACTCGGCCTTTTATGAGGTCGATTCAGAGGAGGGATACTGGAACAGCGACAGTATTTCAGAAAACCGTAATATCGGGCACCGCCCCGGTATCAAGGGTGGTTACTTCCCGGTACCACCGGTCGATTCAATGCAGAATATCCGTGCTGCCATGTGCACTACACTGGAAGAGATGGGTATCAAGGTGGAAGTGCATCACCATGAGGTCGCGACTGCGGGGCAGGCGGAGATAGGCACGGCATTCAATACCCTGGTCAGAAAGGCCGATGAACTGCTGATCCTGAAATATGTGGTGCAGAATGTTGCGCATGGTTACGGCAAGACCGCAACCTTCATGCCCAAGCCCCTGGTCGGTGACAACGGGAATGGATCGCATGTGCATCAGTCACTCGCCAAGGGTGGGAAAAATCTGTTTGCCGGTGACAAGTATGGCGGTCTTTCTGACTTGGCCCTGCATTACATCGGCGGTATCTTCAAACATGCCCGTGCCATCAATGCCTTCACCAATGCCAGTACCAACAGTTACAAGCGCCTGGTCCCCGGTTTTGAGGCACCGGTATTGCTGGCCTATTCGGCGCGTAACCGTTCGGCATCCTGCCGTATCCCCTGGGTGACCAGCCCTAAGGCAAGGCGCATCGAGGTCCGCTTCCCTGACTCCTGTGGCAATCCTTATCTGGGTTTTGCCGCCATGATGCTGGCCGGGCTTGATGGTATCCAGAACAAGCTTGATCCGGGTGGCCCGTTTGACAAGGACCTCTATGACCTCACCTATGAGGAGGAAAAAGACATACCCACGGTTGCGTCCTCACTCGATATGGCGCTGGAGGCCCTGGACCGGGATCGTGAGTTTCTAACGGTGGGAGGGGTATTCTCCAATGATATGATCGATGGTTATATCAAACTGAAAATGGCCGAGGTCACCCGCCTGCGGATGACGACACACCCGGTCGAATTTGCCATGTACTATAGCCTGTAAACTGGCTGTGAAATGCAGAAAAAGCCCCCGCATGGGGGCTTTTTTTATGAACTGGCAATCTATCCTTGTGTCAAAGATTGTGACGGGGGAACGGATTGGTTATGCTGGGTCTATGCGTATTTTCATATTATTGATACTGATTGTTTTCAATCCGGGGGCAACGGCAGAGACCGTTTATCGCTCTGCGGATGAGGACGGTAATACCATCTACTCGGACAAGCCGACGCCGGGGGCGGAGGAGATTCATGTCGAGGATGCCCAGGCGATCGACCAGCCGGATGCAGGGCCCTTCACGTATACACCGCTGAAACAGGAACCGGCCTCACAATACACGGCCCTCACCATCACCAGCCCGGAAAATGACGCCTCGATACGGGATAATACCGGTAATATCATCGTCAGTGTCACACTGGAACCGGGCCTCAGCCCGGGCCGGGGCGATCAACTGGCCTTATACATGGATGGGGCCCAGGTATCCGCAGGGACGTCTACGCAATTTGATCTCAGCAATGTCGATCGCGGTACCCATACCCTGGAGGCACGCGTCATTGATGCTAGCGGCAAGGCCCTGATCAGTTCATCGCCGGTCAGCTTCACCATTTTGCGTCATGCAGTTTCGCCACCACCACCGCCACCGCCGAAAAAGCCACCGTCACCACCACCACCACCACCAGCACCCTGAGCCGGATCGATTAAGGACAAAGGACTGAGGACTGAGGACTAAGGACAAAGCCGTTTCCTACCTGCGTTTTCAGGATAAGAACAAGTAATAAATTTACGTGAATAAACGGGATAAACTTGTGCCCTTGGTCTGGATCTTGCCTGTTATTCATGCAGGTGCCGCTAATTTTCCGCGTCATTTATGTAACTTATTGAATTTTTGAGCGAAATTAATCAAATTGGGTAAGGGGGTGAGGTGATTGCCTATCCTGTGCACTATATTAGTGCAATACTATGTCCATGATGACAAAAAATACCGAAACTGCAATGCAGTTAATCGATCATCTCTCTACGGCGGTGTTGTTGTTTGACCGTGATCTGCGTCTATGCAGTATCAACAGTGCCGGTGAGCATCTTCTGTCCGTCAGTCAACGACGGGTGTCCGGGCAGAGGCCGGATGAGATATTGCCGAATTCGCCCTTTTTCGCCGAGGCGATCAAACGTTCCCTGGAATCGGGCAGTATCTGTATAGAACATGGAATCGACCTCACTCTGCAAAATGAACAATCCATCACCGTCGACTGCATGATCACGCCCATCATCGACGGTGAAAAATACACCGAAGTGGTGGTCGAACTCGTTGATTCCAATTCATTCATCCGCGTCATGCGGGAGGCAAATCTGCAGGCCGTCCATGATGCCGCAAAAATCTCGGTGCGGGGTATGGCACATGAGGTCAGGAATCCCCTTGGTGGTATCCGTGGCGCTGCCCAACTGCTGGAGCGGGAACTGAATAATAGTGAGTTAACTGAATATACGAAGATCATCATCAGTGAGGCAGATCGGCTGAGAAATTTTATCGACCGAATGCTGACACCGAATGTCCATCCTGATATTACCCGGTTCAACATCCACGAAATCCTGGAATATGTTGTTGGCGTGGTGGTTGCAGAGAGTGATACGGGGTTAAACCTCACGCGCGACTACGATCCCAGTATTCCGGATATCCATGCTGATCGCGAACAGATAATCCAGGCGGTGCTTAACCTGTTACGAAATGCCGTGCAGGCCATAGATGAAAACGGAACGATCTGCCTGAAAACCCGGACACAACGCAAGGTTACCATTCAAAACAAGCTGCACAAACTCATTTTAAGGATTGAGATAATCGACAACGGACCCGGCATTCCACCGGATATTGAAAGTGGGGTCTTTTATCCCATGGTGACAGGACGTTCTGAAGGAACGGGGCTTGGACTTACGATTGCGCAATCCCTCATTCAATCGCATGGTGGTCTGATCGAGTATGAACGAAAACAGGAAAAAACCTGTTTCCGGATTTTACTGCCGTTGGAAGCAGGCAATGGATAAGGCCGGAAAAGTCTGGATTGTGGATGACGACAAGTCCATCCGCTGGGTGCTGGAAAAGGCCCTGGCGAAGGAAGAGGTCCAGATCGCCAGCTTTGAAAATGCCCAGGATGTCCTGGAGCGGATAAAAGTGGAAACCCCCGATGTGATCATTTCTGATGTTCGCATGCCGGGCACCGATGGCATCACACTGCTTGAGCAGGTTAAACAGCGTTTGCCGGATGTGCAGGTCATCATCATGACGGCGTATTCCGATCTGGATCGGACTGTGTCCGCCTTCAAGGGTGGTGCATTCGAATATCTGCATAAACCGTTTGACGTGGACGAGGTGGTCAGTCTGGTTAAAAGGGCATTGATCAACAGGGGGCACAAGGCGTCGCCGGTTACGGCGGACACCGGCGGGAAACAGCAGGACATACCCATCATTGGTTCCGCCCCGGCAATGCAGGAGATATTCCGGGCGATCGGCCGTCTCTCGGGTTCAAACCTGACGGTTCTGATCACGGGTGAGTCCGGTACCGGCAAGGAACTGGTGGCAAAGGCCTTGCACGATCACAGTCCTCGTTCATCGTCCCGTTTTATCGCACTGAATACGGCGGCCATACCGCGTGATTTACTCGAATCCGAATTATTCGGACACGAAAAAGGCGCCTTCACCGGGGCGACGTCCCGGCGGGAAGGCCGTTTTGAACAGGCCGACGGGGGCACATTATTCCTCGATGAGATTGGCGATATGCCGGCGGAATTACAGACACGCCTGCTGCGCATCCTGGCGGAAGGCGAGTTCTATCGCGTCGGCGGTCATCTGCCAATCAAGGTCGATGTCCGTGTGATTGCAGCAACGCACCAGAACCTGGAACAACGGGTACGGGAGGGTGTATTTCGTGAGGACCTCCTGCATCGTCTTAATGTGATCCGGGTGCATGTCCCTGCCTTGCGTGATCGCCGGGGTGATATCATCGAACTGGCAAACCACTTCCTGCGGAATGCAGCAGGGGAACTCAGGGTGGAGGCAAAGCAGTTATTGCCGGAAACCCAGGCATACCTGAAAAAATTGGCCTGGCCAGGCAACGTCAGGCAATTACAGAATTTCTGCCGCTGGGTTACGGTCATGGCCTCCGGCAGGGACATACATGTCGATGATTTGCCCCCTGAACTGAAGGAACCGGGTGAGGTCATCAGCCGCCCGGGTGAGTGGGAAGAACTGTTCCGTGCCTGGGTCGAATCCAGTCTGCTGCAGGGCGAATCGGCCCTGTTGGGTGATGCCGTCCCCCGGTTTGAACGTATCCTGATCGAGGAGGCATTGAAACAGACCGGAGGCTGCCGCCAGGATGCCGCCAGATTACTGGGCTGGGGACGCAACACATTGACCCGCAAGATCAAGGCATTGGGCTTGGACATCTAGGTGCTGTTTTTTTTCTGTATGGCCGCAAAGTAGCCAGCCCGATCCGGTTGTAATCATTCTATATTCAGGCAATTAAACTATAGTAACCACTCACCAACCTGTTTTGCATAATAGCTCAGGATGGCATCCGCACCGGCGCGTTTGCAGGCGGTCAGAGATTCCAGCACAACGGCCCTCTCATCCAGCCAGCCCTGTTGCGCCGCCGCCTTCAGCATGGCGTATTCACCACTGACATGGTAAACAAACGTGGGGACACCGAACCTGGTTTTTACCCGGTAGACGATATCCAGATAGGGGATACCCGGTTTCACCATGACCATATCCGCCCCTTCCTGCAGATCCAGTGCGACCTCTCTTAATGCCTCGTCACCATTTGCAGGGTCCATCTGGTAGCTGTATTTATCACCGCCGCCGAGATTGCCTGCCGAGCCGACAGCGTCGCGAAAAGGGCCATAGAAGGACGAGGCGTATTTGGCGGAATAGGCAAGTATTTTCGTGTTGACGTGACCGGCCTGTTCCAGGGCCTTCCGGATGGCCCCGATACGACCGTCCATCATATCGGAGGGGGCCACGATATCCGCACCGGCCCCGGCATGGGAGAGTGCCTGTTTGACCAGTACCTCAACGGTCGGGTCATTGACGACATAACCGGTTGCATCGATCAGACCGTCCTGGCCGTGGGTGGTGAACGGATCGAGTGCCACATCCGTGATGATGCCGAGCTCCGGGAATTCCTGTTTGAGGGCACGTACCGCCCGTTGCAGCAATCCTTCCGGATTCCATGCCTCCCGGGCATCTTCGCTTTTCCGTTCCTTTGCCGGGATCGGGAACAGGGCGACGGCAGGGATACCCAGCCTGATCAGGGTCTCGGCCTCGCGCATGAGTTCATCGATGCTGACGCGTTCAATCCCGGGCATGGACGCAACCGCCTCTCTCTGTTTCTTTCCTTCAATGACAAACACCGGATAAATGAGATCGTCCGGGCCCAGGTGTGACTCACGCATAAGGCGACGTGAAAATGTCTGGCTGCGCATGCGCCGCATACGGGTTCCGGGAAAGGTTCCTGCTGGATTATTCGTTGCCATAACGGTATTTATAAGACCTCAGGTTATGTTCTTTAAGGAAACTCTGATTAAATCAGAGTTTCCTGCAACACAGGGATGTGTTGCCATAATCAATGCTAATAATGCATTGATTATGTGAGAAAAACAAAAATCACATTTTTTGTTTTTCGTGCCCTGATAATTCATGGATGAATTATTCAGGGCTTCCTTAATATTATCAGGGACACAGGTATTATACCGCGTTGAACCCGCTAACCCAGTACTGGTCAACTGATTTATGGACGCACTGCCTGTTTTCGCAGCCTGGATGATATCCTGTCCCGCCACGAAACCAGTTCCCCACCGGGTCTGTTTTCCCCTGTCCGGGGGGCGGATGCTGCGGGTGTGGTTTGCCGCTCCGAGTTATGACGCAGCCGGCAAATCACGCCGTCTCGCGAATAGAGCCGGCATTCTGGTCAACACGATCGGGATGGGATTATTATTAGCCTTTCACCGAACAGGCAGGGGGTGGGTTATGAATGTAGAATCAGCGGTCCTGAAACGTTACTCGCAGGGCGCAAATGTACGGCAGGAGGCATTATGCTGTCCTGTCGATTACGACCAGGAGCTGTTAAAAATCCTGCCGCAGGAGATCCTTGAAAAGGATTATGGTTGCGGAGACCCGTCGCGTTTTGTCCACGCGGGTGATGTCGTCCTCGACCTTGGCAGCGGCGGCGGAAAGATCTGCTACATGGCGGCACAACTCGTTGGTCCGGAAGGCCGTGTGATCGGTGTCGATATGAATGACGATATGTTGGCACTTGCGCGCAAGTACCAGGCGGAGATGGCAGCAAAACTTGGCGGTGACAGGGTGAAGTTCGTCAAGGGCAGGATCCAGGATCTCGCCCTGGACATTGAGGCGATGACAGACTGGCTCAAGGGACACCCGGTGCATGATTTTGAATGTCTGCCAGAACTTGAACTGTGGCAAGCCGGGCAACGATCAAGGCGACCGCTTATAGCGGACAATTCTGTTGATCTGGTGATATCCAATTGTGTCCTGAATCTGGTCAGCGATGGTGAAAAGCAGCAACTGGTCAACGAGATTTATCGTGTGCTGAAACCGGGCGGTCGCATGGCCATCTCGGATATTGTCTGCGACGAAACTGTTCCCGGTCATATCAAGTCAGACCTGCAACTCTGGAGTGGCTGTATCGCCGGTGCCTTTCAGGAGCAGGAAATGGTAAGGATGTTTGCAGAAACGGGATTCCAGGCCCTCTGTTTCAATATGTGGTCGACCGGGCCATGGCGGGTCATTGAAAATATCGAATTCCGTTCCGTGACCCTGACCGGGGTAAAACCGGCAGGCACCGGGTGTGTCGACAAGGGTCATGCCGTTATCTATCGCGGTCCCTTCAATAGGGTCCATGATGATGACGGTCATGTCTTTTTGCGCGGGGAACGCATGGCGGTTTGTGAGAAGACATTCAGGCTGTTGACGGAAGGACCGTATAAAAATGACTTCATCGGCATAACGCCGGCGGTTGAACGCGATCCCGTTCCCTGGTGTGCCCCCGCCGGCACCAGGCGGCCTGCCTCTGAAACGAAGGGCGGTGTGCAGACGAACAGTAATAATTCCGGTAGGTGTTGCTGTTAGGCAATGATCGGCTTAATGGATTTTTCGAGACGAATGGTTTTTCCAGGGACGGATTCGGGGGTGGTTAAATTAATATATTCTCTGAGTGACCGGAGTGCGCTGATGCCTTATGGTGAACGGGGGATGGCAGTTTCTTTACCGTTGCTTCGATCCAGTCTTCCACCTGCCGGGTGATTTCATGCGCTGTCTTGCCGGTGCTTGCAATCGCCGGCCCGATGACCATCCTGATCGTGCCCGGCTGTTTTAGCACCGTGTTACGCGGCCAGCAATAGCCTGCATTATGGGCGACCGGCACGACCGGATAACCGGATTTTTCTGCAAGCAGTCCGCCACCCGGCAGATATTTCCCCTTTTCGCCCGGCGCAAGCCTGGTTCCTTCCGGGAAGATGACAACCCAGTAGCCCTGTTGCAGGCGACTGCATCCCCCGCGTACGATCTGCCGGATTGATCGGATGGCATTACCCCGGTCAATGGCGATGGGCTGCATGGTCGCCAGGCCCCAGCCATAGATCGGTATCCACAGGAGTTCCCGTTTCAGGATCCAGACCTGCGGCATGAAGATCGATTGCAGGGCCAGTGTTTCCCATGCGGACTGGTGGTTGCACATGATAATCGCTGCCTGGTCCGGAATATTTTCAAGACCCTCAACCGTGTAATTCACGTCACAGGTCAGCTTTAACCACCAGAGGTTGAAAACAGCCCAGCGCGAGACGAGGTAATAGCGCAGGGGGAAAGGGAGCGGCAACAGGAGGATACTCAGTGGTGAAAACACCAGGGTTGAACCGATCTGGCCAAGGTAGAACAGCAATGAGCGGATCAGGCGCATCCCGTTATTCCGGTTTCGTCAGGCTGTCGGCGACAGCCGCCAGGTCATCGAAAACCGCAACACCTGCGGGGAGGTTGCCCGCATCCACCAGTTGCCGGCCATAACCGGTACGAACGAGGATCGGTTTTGCATCCACTGCCAGCGCTGCTTCGATATCTGACAGCTTGTCGCCAACGCATGGGACATTTTTCAGGGTCATACGCAATCGCCTGGAAATATCCTGTAACAACCCCGGACGCGGTTTACGGCAATTGCAGCCATGCTTTGGTGCGTGTGGACAAAAGAAAATCGCTTCAATCCTGCCACCCAGCTGGCTGAGTTGATTATGCATTTTCTGATGAATGGCATTGAGCGTTTCGATGGTAAATAATTTCCGGGCCAGCCCGGATTGGTTGCTTGCGATAACGACGTGATAACCATACTGTGATAAACGCGCAATGGCCTCCAGACTGCCGGGAAGCGCCTGCCATTCCTCCGGTGACTTGATGTAGTCATCAGAGTCCTGGTTGATTACACCATCTCTGTCGAGGATAATCAGCGCCATTGTATTTCTCCGTCAGCCTTGCAGTCTGGATATGTCTGCCGTCTGCATGAAAAGACCTCTGAGATCACGCAGTAATGCCAGACGATTATTTTTCAGTGACTCGTCATCGCACATCACCATGACATCATCAAAAAACACATCCACGCTTTCCCGCAATCCGGCCAGTTCCGTCAGGGCATTGCCGTAGTCTTTTTTCTCCAGCATGGGAAGCACGCGACGGCCCACTTCATCCACGGCCGCCGCCAGTCGTTGTTCAGCCTGTTCCCGGAGCAGGCTCCTGTCAACCGCATCCAGTATCCCCGGGGCCGCCTGTTTGAGTATATTGCTGATGCGCTTGTTCGCCGTGGCCAGGCTGTCAGCCTCGGGTAATCTGCAAAATCCGGTGACCGCCTGGATGCGGTGGTGAAAATCCAGCGGCTGTGTCGGGCGGAGCGCCAGCACCGCTTCAAATATGTGTATGTTAATGCCGCTGTCCAGATAGTAATGACGCAGCCGTTCCATCATGAAATCAAAAACAGACGTGATCATCCGTGAGGCATTGACCGGTTCAGCAAATCCGGCCGCTGTATGAACCAGCAGTTTTTCCAGGTCGAGATCGAGATCACATTCTATCATGATACGCAGTGTGCCCAGTGCCGCACGGCGCAGGGCAAAGGGATCCCTGTCACCGGTGGGCGCCTGCCCGATGGCAAAGACGCCGATCAAGGTATCCAGTTTGTCGGCGATGGAGAGGACCCGGCCCGTGGTTGTTTGCGGCAGGCGGTCACCGGCAAAGCGCGGCATATACTGCTCATCCAGCGCGGCTGCAACCTCACCTGGTTCGCCGTCTCTCTGTGCATAATAACGCCCCATGACACCCTGCAATTCCGGGAATTCACCGACCATCTCTGTCAGCAGATCGCATTTCGCCAGTTCGCCGGCGCGTCTTGCCGGCGCGGGATCAATGGCAAGCTGATCCGCGATGCAGGTGACCAGTTTCACCACACGCTGTGTCTTGTCGTGGAGTGTCCCGAGTGCCTGTTGAAACACGATCTGTTGCAGTCCGTTGATATGTCTTGCGAGGGGTTGTTCACAATCCCGTCTCCAGAAGAAAGCGGCGTCAGCCAGGCGTGGACGGATGACGCGTTCATTTCCGGTGCGCACCACATCAGGTGCGGGACTATCAATGTTGGAAACGGCAATAAAAAGCGGCAGCAGGTTTCCTGATGCGTCCGTAACGGGAAAATATTTCTGGTGGTCCTGCATGGTGGCTATCAGGACTTCCCTGGGCAGCTCCAGGAACGCGCTGTCAAAGGAACCGGAAAATACGATCGGCCATTCCACCAGCGAGGTCACTTCATCAAGCAGGTCCGGATCGATCAAGGCATGTCCTCCACACTGTTCGGCAATCCCGATGGCCTGTGCCTTGATCTGTTCACGGCGTTTTTCATAACCGGCAATGACATGGCCGTGCTGCTCGAGACAGTCCGGGTAATCCCGTGGCCGGGCAACGGGAATGGCGTGTGGATGGTGAAAGCGGTGGCCAAGTGTGGTATTGCCGGTGGCGACACCAAGGATGGATGCCTCGACCGTGGCACTGCCAAACAACAGGACAACCCAGTGCAGGGGCCGGGCAAATTCGACATGACCGGCACCCCAGCGCATGCGTTTCGGTATGGGCAGGCGTGATAATGCAGTCTCAATAATCTTCGGTAGCAGGACGGCGGTCGCCTTTCCCTGTTCCCGGATACGACAGGCGAGGCAACTGCCATTCCGGGTTTCCACTGTTTCCAGGTCCCCGACATCAATACCACAGGACCGCGCAAAGCCCTCCGCCGCCCTGGTCGGACTCCCGTCTGCATGGTAGGCGGCGGCCACGGACGGACCGCGGCGCAGATCCTCCCGGTCCGGCTGTGCAGCGACCAGGTCAGAAACCAGTAAGGCCAGTCTTCTGGGAGTTGCGTACCGTTGCGACTCGCCATGCGTGAGCTGGTTGTCGGCAAGACCGGCCAGTACTTCACTGGCAAACGCATTGGCGAGTCGGAGTAACGCCTTCGGTGGCAATTCCTCGGTCCCGATCTCGATTAATAAATCCTGTTTTTCGATCATTATCTCTGTCGTTTGTTTAACAGCGGGAAACCCAGTGCCTCACGGCTGACGTAATAGGCCTGGGCGACCGCCCTGGCCAGGGTCCTGACACGCAGGATATAGCGTTGGCGTTCAGTGACCGATACCGCATGCCTGGAGTCAAGCAGATTGAAGGTATGCGAGGCCTTCATCACCATCTCATAGGCCGGCAGCGGCAAACCGGCTTCGATCAGGGACTGGCTTTGCTTTTCACAGGTAGCAAACCAGTTGAACAGGGAATCCGTATCTGCCAATTCGAAATTGTATCTGGACATCTCCACTTCGTTCTGGTGGTAGATGTCCCCATAAGTCACTCTGCTATCCCCGCTATCGGCCCAGGTCAGGTCGAACACGCTTTCCACGTTCTGCAGGCACATGGCGATGCGTTCAAGGCCATAGGTGATCTCGCCGGCAACGGGCCGGCAATCCAGGCCGCCAACCTGCTGGAAATAGGTGAATTGACTGATCTCCATCCCGTCCAGCCACACCTCCCAGCCCAGTCCCCAGGCACCCAGTGTCGGTGATTCCCAGTTGTCTTCAACAAAGCGGATATCATGGACCAGCGTATCAATTCCGATCTTGCGCAGGGAATCCAGGTAAATATCCTGGATCTCGTCAGGCGATGGTTTCAGCAGGACCTGAAACTGGTAATAGTGTTGCAGCCGGTTCGGGTTTTCTCCATAGCGCCCGTCTGTGGGACGGCGTGACGGTTGAACGTATGCCGCCTTCCAGGGTTCGGGTCCGATGGCACGCAGGAATGTCGATGGATGAAATGTCCCGGCACCCATTTCCATATCGTAGGGCTGCTCGATAACGCAGCCACGCGCCGCCCAGAATACCTGCAGCTCAAAAATCAGGCCCTGGAATGAAGTGGCCGCTGAAAGGGCTGTTTCCTGTTTTCCGTTTTGTGACATCGGGTTAATCCTGATCCGGGGTGCCCAGTATAGCCTGTGATCATGCCGATGTGTATGAATCAGGGTGTCCGTCCTGAACGATGATTGGTGTGCCGGTGGTTACTGATCAGACGGTATTTCCGGTGTGAACAATTTTATTTCTTCATTCACGTTAACAGGGTCATCGGGGCTGCCCGGCTTGACCAGGTCCTCCATCCTTTTCGCGAGGATTTCATATTTGAATTCGGGGATGGTATAGACCCAGTCCGACAGTGTTGCGTTCAGCCTGGAGACCTGTGCCGCAAAATCAACCGGTTCCGCGGTGGCACCATCCTGTGCAGACCCATCCCCTGCGACGTCCGCTGCTGATTCAGCGATTGCCATGTCCGGGTCATAATCAAAATGGAACCTGGTATAGGCAATGTTATCGATTTCCGTACTGGTAATGGTGACCCCCATGCCATTAAAGTCCCGCACTGTGGTGACCTGCCTGTCTTCAGGAAATGTGAAATTGCCGGCGGCCCTGGCACGGCTGACATTCATATTCTCAAGGAGGGTCCCCATGCGGTTGAGGATGATCCTGGTGACCACTTTTTGCCCTTGCGGAATGTCTTCCAGACGGAAATCCTCCTGCGCCCTGTCGTCCCTGGTAATACGAACGCTATTGCCGTCTGCATGCCGGGTAGCAATCTCCCTGATGGTACTGGAGGGGATATCCAGGATGGTATTTTCAAACCAGTCGGACATCCTCGCCGTGATGTCCAGTGTCCCTTCCACCAGCAGTGAGGGTTTGTCCCCTGGTCTGCGGACATAAAGCCCGGGGTTTTTATCCGCAGATTTACTGTGCCGCTGTTTCCCGACGATCAGGGCGGCGACTTCTTTTCCCTCATTATTTTCCAGCGTAATCAGGACGGAAGCTGAGCCCGCGACCTCCGGTCCTTCCACGCCCAGCCGTGGATACATGGCTGGACTGGAGGTCCGGGTTGCCGCCACCTTCAGCTCGGAGATGCTGATGACGGTCCGCCTGACCTTGTCAAACAGGGCCGGATAGCCGTCGCTCTCCTCTACTATCCACTGCCCGGCCTTTTTTAACAGGGTGACCGTCTCCTCATGACCCTTGATCTGTATCTTGTTTATGGCATTGATTTGTCCAGCCAGGACAGGAAACAACAGGCCTTTTTCAATGACGGTTTTTGGCGCACGTAAATTGACAACGACAGACGCTGCAATAATTACCGCGAGTGTAACGGCGGAAAGGAGTAATAACTTTTTGTTTTTTATCATCAGCCTGCGTTATCAGAGCCGCCTGTGTGCATGATAGATGCCGCTGACCAGTGCCAGCATGATGATCAGCAGGGGGATTAATCCGATATTGATAAAGCGCAGCTGCGAACCCAGCCGTTCGATATTTTTTTGCAGTTCATGCTGCACGGCCCGCAATTCCTTTCTGGTCTTCAGTCTTTCCTGACTGAATTTTGCAATCTCCATTTGCTGCTCGGCAGACAGGATATAGGTACTCTTGTCCTCCTGTTCCTGCTGTAACTTCTGTATTTTTTCCTCGGTCTCCTTTAACGTGGCCTGGAGTTCCTGTTCCCGTTCACGGAATTTTGTTTCCGCTTCTTTCCTGATGGCCTCCACCAGTTCAAAAGGACGTGCATACTTGCCGCGGCTGCGCAGGCTGATCAGATCATTATTGCCGGACAGGTTGTCGATACTGTTGATGACAAAGTCCCCGTTATTGGCGATTGGTTGTGGCATCGTCACACCGAAATTGTCCTGTTTCCTCACCCAGAACAGGTCGCTGAGGATGTCAGTATCAGCAACCAGGATGACATGGATGTCCCCTTCCCGGATGAAATCCGGGTCCTCCCTGACGGTATCCCCGGCGCTTACATCGATGTGTTTCCCCTCAGGGAATGCTGTCCTGACATGACCCTGCAGGCGGGCGGCCAGCAGCAGTTTCCTGCCTTCCGGTTTGAAATTCTCCAGAAATATGGTCGGATCACGCTGTACCACAAGCCAGTCCCTGTCCAGCTGCATGGACTGTTCGGTGGTCTGTAGCAATGGGATTACGGTAATACCGGCACCCTCCTTGCTGTTGATAATCCCCGCTGTCCCCATGTTGATCAGGTTGAGTTCGCTGGTGGAAAAATCATCCTGGTTAAAATTGCCTTCGTTCAGGCCCATCCACGCGATATAGTCAATCTCCCGGGGGCCACGTACGTCACTGGATTGCACGCGCATGGCCAGGTTGATATCACCGGCTATTTTTTCATTAGTAACCTCCACACCCCAGACATCCAGCAGACGTTTCAGGTCGGAATCAAGATTGGGCATCACTGAGGGCTTGTCAGGATCAGGTGGTGTCTGGTCCTGTTGTGCCAGGGGATCGACAAAAATCAGGGCCTTCCCGCCATGGAGAAAATACTGATCCAGGGCATACAGTGTCGCATCATCCAGATCCTTGGGGTGTACGACCATCAGTACATCGATGTCCTGGTCAATGACATCCACCTTCGAACCCAGATCCCGGACCTCAAAAAAATCCTTCATGGCACTGATGATGGTCCATGGTTCTTTTACGCCCTGGTTCTGGTCGCCGAACAGTGGCAGTTGACCGAGCACACCAACGACTTTCTGTTCGGGATGCGCCAGCTTGTAGATCAGTTTTGTAATATCGTATTCAAGCGCGGATTCCTTGCCGGACTGGAAGAAAGGAATCACCTTTTCATCATCGGTCGAATTGGTGCCTGCCAGGCCGAAGTAGGCCCTGTCGCCTGCGGCATCGACGGCAATGCCCTGCAACCCGCTTGCGACCGCCTGATCTTCCTCCTCGGAGAAGGTTTCCGGGTCAATGATGTTGAGTACCAGCTTGCCGTCGGCATGTGCGACATATTCATACAGGATATCGCGAACCCTGACCCCATAGTTCATCAACAGGGGGTAACCGATCATCTCCTTCTGGGAAAAATAAAAATCCAGCGTTACCGGTTCATCCAGGCTGGCAAGGATATTCAGCGTCCCCTGCGAGAGGGTAAATAACCGGTTTTCAGTCAGGTCGATCCGCCATTTCGTTAATGTCGCATTGGCAAGGATGATGGTTCCTACAAACAGGCAGGCTGCAAGGAACAGACCGGTCCCGGAGATGACTTTATTCTTGATCATCGGCCATTCTCCTAACTTGCCTTCCTGGCATCGATAACCACGACATTGGCGTATAACCAGAAACTGATCAGTGCGGCGAAGTAAATGATGTCACGGATATCAATTACCCCCTTTTTTATGGAAGAAAAATGCGTGAGGAAACTGAACGAAGCGATGGCATCGGTAATGGCCTGCGGGGCCCAGTTGCGAAACAGGTCGAGCACCATCGGGAAACCGCTGAGGATAAACAGGAAACAGATGACGACACTGATCACAAATGCGATTACCTGGTTCTTGGTCAGGGCGGAAATGCAGGATCCGATAGCGAGAAAACCACCGGCCATGATCATACTGCCGATATAGCTGGCAAGGATGACTGTGTTGTCGGGATTGCCCAGATAATTTACGGTAAGCCAGATCGGAAAGGTCAGAACAAGGGCAACGCCGGTAAAGCACCAGGCCGCAAGATATTTGCCAACCACCGCCTCCGCAGTGGTAATGGGCAAGGTCATCAGTAACTCAATCGTGCCGGTTTTTCTTTCCTCGGACCAGAGGCGCATGGCAATGGCCGGGATTAGAAACAGGTACAGCCAGGGATGAAACCGGAAAAACGGTTCCAGGTCGGCCTGGTTACTCTCATAGAATGCGCCCAGATAAAAGGTAAACAGGCCGTTCAGGAACAGGAAGATGGCGATGAAAACGTAGGCAACCGGGGTTACAAAATAGCCCCTGAATTCGCGTTTGAAGATGGCTAGGATGTTCATGACTGCACCGATTCGCCTTTTCCCCTGTAATGCTGTGTGGTGATCAGGCGGAATGCCTCTTCAATATTCCTGCTTGCGGATCTGCCATGCAGTTCATCCGGCGTCCCGTCAAACAGGATCTGGCCTGAGGCGATAATAATAGCGCGGGTGCAGACTGCGTCGACTTCCTCGAGGATATGCGTCGAGATGATAATGGCCTTGTCTGCCGCCATTTCCCTGATCAGGTTGCGTACCTCGAATTTCTGGTTCGGGTCCAGTCCGTCCGTGGGTTCATCCAGGATCAGCACCTGCGGGTCATGCAGGATCGCCTGGGCAAGCCCGACCCGCCGCTTGTAACCCTTGGACAGGGTTTCAATGGTCTGGTTAACAACCGAGCCGATGTTGATTATTTTTATTATCTCGTCGATGCGCTTCTTTTTATAGGCGCCATTCAGTCCGCGGATGTCCGCGATGAAATCAAGAAACCGGTATACCGTCATCTCTCCATACAGCGGTGCGCCTTCCGGCAGGTAGCCGATCGCCTTTTTGACCTTGATGGGTTCTTCCAGGACCTGATTGCCGCAGACCAGGATCGTGCCACCGGTTGGTTCCAGAAAACCCGCAATCATTTTCATCGTTGTGGATTTACCGGCCCCGTTGGGGCCGAGAAAACCGAGTACCTCGCCCTGATGGACACTGAACGACACGCCACGGACGGCATGGATCTGTTCAAAACGCTTGTCCAGCGCCCTGACATCGATAACAGGTTTTGCAACTTCAGTCGTCATAAATGATTTCAAGAAGATTAGACAGGTTACAGGTTACAGAAACTAACCGGCGCAAAGCGCGCTATTGTGCATATAAATTCCTGCTCGTCAATTTAGCATTGACCACGACGGGGCTGAATTGTTCACGAAACCGTTTTTGTTTGCCTGTCCGTTATGTGCCCTGTTTCAGTCGGAACAGGGCCGAGATATCTTCATCGCCAAAACCTTCCTCCATCAGTTGTTGATAGTGGATCAGGGTCATCTCGACCATGGGCAGGGCCATGCCGGTACTGTTGTTACCCATGGATTTGACGATCTCCAGGTCCTTGTGGTGCAGGCTTAGTTTGAATCCGGGTTCGTAGTTCCCCGCGAGCATGGACTTGCCGCGGTGCTGTAAAAACCAGTTGCTGCAGGCCCCGGATGAAATCACATCCACGACCTTGTTCATATCCAGCCCCAGTGATTTTCCGAAGGCCAGCGCCTCGGTGACTGCCTGATTGATGCCGGCCGCCATATGCTGATTAACGGCCTTGGTGGCCTGTCCCGAACCGGCTGGCCCCATGTAAACAATGTTGGCCGCGATGGCGGTCAGTGTTGACCGGGCGCGTTCCAGCACCGGTTCCTCCCCTCCGATCATCATGGCGAGCGTCCCCTTGCTTGCCCCCTCGACACCGCCGGATACCGGGCCGTCGAGAAAACAGGCCCCTTTTGCGCTTAACCGTGCTGCTGCCTTTTTTGCCGTATCAGCGCTGACCGTTGAGGTATCGACTACGATGGTATCTGGTTTGATGGAGGTCGCTATTGCGTTGATTATCTCCAGCACGTCTGTGTCCCGTGACACACAGGTGATAATCATTTCGCACGCACCTGCCAGTTGTTTAATGGTGTCGGCGAGGAGACACCCCGTTTCCCTGGCGACGGTTTCGGCCTTGCTGCGTGTCCGGTTCCATATGCTGTAAAGATGACCCGCCCTGTGCAGGTTCAATGCCATAGGCATCCCCATGGCACCCAGTCCGATAACACCCGTTTTCATGGTTTACCCCTTATGTAAATAGTTCAAGGTTCGAAGTTCGAAGTTCAAGGTTATTCCTGGTAACCAGAACCTTAACCTTGAACCTCGAACGTTAAACCTTGAACCTGAAAATCCACCGGACAGCTTAATCCTCCAGATAGGTATACCCATCCAGCCCCTGGATCAGGTCCTGCAGATATTCATCCTGGCGGTCTGCTGTCAATGCCGATGCCCTGATCAGATCACGATAGGTCTGCTTGAGCCGGTCGATATCAATATGGACATAACGCAGTAAATCAGAGACGGAGTCGCCTTCATGGGGTTCGGTTATCTTGTAACCACCGTCCTTCGTCAGCTCGATATTCACGGAACCGGTATCACCAAACAGGTTGTGCATGTCGCCCAGGATCTCCTGGTAGGCGCCGATCAGAAAGATGCCAAGCAGATAGTCCTGATTGACCTCGGGCATATGCAGGGCCAGGCTTTGTTCAATATTGCCGCCTTCAATATAAAAACTGATGCGTCCATCCGAATCACAGGTCAGGTCCTGCAGGGTGGCCCTCTGCCCGGCACGTTCATCCAGTCGATGCAGCGGCACGATCGGGAATATCTGATCAATCGCCCAGCAGTCCGGCAGGGACTGGAACAGGGAAAAATTGCAGAAATACTTGTCGGCAAGTATGTCATGCAACTCATTCACGATTTCGCTGTGCTCGTGTTCAAGCAGGGGACTGATCCGGCGGCAGATGGAAAAAAACAGGTCCTCGACCCGGGCCCGGGATGACAGATCCAGCAGGCCATGATTGAACATCCCCCTGGACTCATCAAAGTAATGCCTCGCATCATAATAGGCCGTCTGTGCCTTTGCCGGCGTGATGGCCTTCAGGATGGCCCAGAGGTCCCTGATGATCTGCGGGTCCTTTTTGTTTACAGGTGCCGGCGCAGCCAGACCGGGGGCGTGCTCGATGTTGATTACGTTGGTGACCAGCATGGCATGATGGGCGGTCAGGGCGCGACCGGATTCAGTAATAATGGCGGGGTGGGGCAGGTCCTGTTCGTGGCAGATCTCTGCGATGGCATGGACGACGGCATCGGCATAGGCCTGCATGGAGTAATTCATGGAACAGGGATTGCGTGAATGCGTTCCTTCGTAATCGACGCCAAGTCCGCCCCCTGCATCAATCACGGAAATGGGTACATGCCGGCGCAGTTCCGCATAATAACGCGCACCTTCATGCAGGGCCTGCTGGAAGTGCTGGATGTTGGCGATCTGGGAACCGATATGGAAATGCAGAAGCTGCAGGCAGTCATCCAGTCCCGCCTCCTGTAATCGATGGATTGCCTGCAGCACCTGATCGGCATGCAATCCGAATTTTGATTTTTCACCGCCGGTATTCTGCCAGTTGCCCTCGGCAATGGTCGCCAGCCGCACCCGGATACCCAGCAAAGGCCTGACCGACATCACGCTTGCACAATGGATGATGGTATCCAGTTCGGATGGCTTTTCGATGACGATGTAAACCCGGTGTCCGAGTTGTTGCCCGATCAGGGCCAGGCGTACATACTCGCTGTCCTTGTAGCCATTGCAGATGATCGTTCCGCCCGGACTGGACAATGCGATGCTGGTCAACAATTCCGGTTTGCTCCCCGCTTCCAGTCCGACCTGGTGTTGCCCGTAGTTGACAATGGTTT
Organism: Gammaproteobacteria bacterium RBG_16_51_14; assembly: GCA_001802375.1. GTDB lineage: Bacteria > Pseudomonadota > Gammaproteobacteria > Eutrophobiales > Eutrophobiaceae > RBG-16-51-14. Next base: position 3,368 of record MGXK01000135.1, on the reverse strand, counting down.
CTATCACACGGCGTTGCTGATTGACCTTGATAGGGTAGACCGAGCTCATTGTCGCCTGATAGTTATACTGCTGAAACGCCGAATCAAATGCGGCATGCAGCCTGTCTACGCGGTCCTTGATGATATCCAGGAACCGGACCAGGATCGGCAGTGGCTGACCCTGTCTGCGGATTGACTGTGCAAGTTCATAAAGGTCAATCACACACGCTGTCTTGCCGCGCGGATGCACAACCAGATGGCCGGACTCATTGATATCGAAATAACCATCCGACCAGCCGGGGATGTGATAGAGCGCACGCGACTGGTCGATACTCCAGTCATTCTTGTTCACATAATCATGTAATTTTCTGATGGTCATTTATGTCTTGCCTTGTTCATAATGTCTGGCGATCAACTCGGTTATACAGCAGGTCAGTTTTTTCACCGCAGGGATGTGCAGGAATTCATTCGGTCCATGCGCATTCGAGTGTGGCCCCAGCACCCCCGTGATCAGGAATTGGGCCTCCGGAAATTTTGCCCCGAGCATGCCCATAAACGGGATGGTGCCGCCTTCCCCCATGTACACGGCCGGGTTATTAAAATAATGCCGGGATGCCTCATCGATGGCCTGTTCAAGCCAGGGGGGCATCTCCGGCGCGTGCCAGCCGGCGGCCGCCCAGTCCGGGACAAAGCGGACCCTGGCGCCATAGGGGGGTGTCTGCTCCAGCAGTTCCTTCAGGGCTGCCGATGCCCGCACGGCATCACAGGTCGGGGGCAGGCGCAGTGAAATCTTGACAGTGGTATTGGCCCTGAGCACATTGCCGGCATTCGCGATGACCGGCAGGCCATCGGCACCGGTGATCGAGAGGGCTGGTCGCCAGGTGCGATTCAGGATCAATTCGGTGGTGTTGTCGGTGACGGCTTGCATGCCTTCGGTGAACGGGAATTTAGAAAATACCTGGTCCCCAAGCACCTTTGCCGCAAAGGCGGCCT
>MGXK01000135.1:2301-2387 GCA_001802375.1 Gammaproteobacteria bacterium RBG_16_51_14 | reverse complement strand
GCTGCGCCGGGATGGGGGCATTGAAGATGTCCCCGTGGACGCGGCCGTTGGCAACATGATCGATGCGATCGAGTAACTGCCGGAGC
>MGXK01000135.1:1753-2176 GCA_001802375.1 Gammaproteobacteria bacterium RBG_16_51_14 | reverse complement strand
AGAGTTGATCATAATTGCCGCAACCGGAATCGAGGCCGATGACCAGCCCAGGGCTGCCAATGCGTGTGGCCAGGGCATCGATATAAAACGGCAGGTCATAACTGCCGCTTTCCTCACAGGCCTCGATGATGACGACACAACGCGCATGCGGGATGGCCTGTTCCTGCAGGGCGAGGATGGCGATCAGGGAGGCAAATAGGGCGTATCCGTCATCGGCGCCACCACGTCCATACAGCCGGTCGCCCTCCAGTACGGGCTGCCAGGGCCCGAGTCCCTCGCGCCAGCCGGTCATCTCCGGCTGTTTATCGAGGTGACCATAGAGCAGGATGGGTTCGTCACCGTCGCCGGGGACCTCTATATAGATCAGGGGGGTCCTGCCGGGGAGGCGGACGATCTCGAGTTCCATTCCCGGGATCGCCTGTG
>MGXK01000135.1:893-1747 GCA_001802375.1 Gammaproteobacteria bacterium RBG_16_51_14 | reverse complement strand
ACCAGCCCGCAAACTGGTCAACGGCCTTCTCCATATGGCCGTTCGCCTGCCAGTCCGGATCGAACTGGGGTGACTTGTTCGGCAGGGTGATGTAGGCAATGAGTTCCGGCAGGGCGGATCGGTCCCAGTGATCGCTGACAAATGACTGAAGCTTTTTTCTATTCATGATCGGAAGTCTACCCGTCAGGGCGAATGTGGGCAAAGCCGGATAATTCCCCACCCGGTCTTCGCCCCGGCAACGGATCGCCGCCAGACACTCACTAATGCGACGCCCGGGGTTGTGATATCCATCCTCCAACCAGCTCCGCCCACCGGTCAACCCAGCAGCAGGTATGGTCAAAATCAGCGATGATTCGTATTTCCGGCCGCTGTTTGGCAGGGAACCGCTGTCGATAGGACTCGGCGATCTCCGGGCCGACATTGTTATCCTGCTGACCGACCAGATGCAATTGTGGAATCGCGGTCAAGGCCTGCCAGGCATCCGCAGGATTCAGGGAACCTTCCAGCGGGGTGACATGATGCAACTGGCTCCAGGCGCGATGGTCCAGGTTTCCGGCCACCGTGATCAGTGCACTGACATCCTCGCGCCTTGCCGCGACCAGTGCGGCCACCGCGCCGCCACCGGAATAGCCAACCAGCACCAGCCTGTCGGCGGCAAAACGCTGCTTCAGTTCATCGATGGCCTGATTGCTGGCCGCAATCACCTCCGGTGCAAAACGCCTTTGCGACCAGTACGTATTCGTACAGTCATGGGCATCCGCGCCCATGACATACTGACAGGGCCGGGCCAGATAGGCCGCTGACCCGCGCGGGTGGCGGAGTGCCAGTTTAAGACCGATCGGGTCCTGCGGTGT
>MGXK01000135.1:764-869 GCA_001802375.1 Gammaproteobacteria bacterium RBG_16_51_14 | reverse complement strand
ACTTGTCCAGGCCAGGCCATCCCCTTCAATATAGATGGTCAGGTTCCTGTCCGGGATTATCTGTGCCGGCACATAAGCTGTTAATACAAATGTCTCTGTCGGCAG
>MGXK01000135.1:382-674 GCA_001802375.1 Gammaproteobacteria bacterium RBG_16_51_14 | reverse complement strand
ATCCATCAGGGGTGGCAGGTGCTTTTCATAACGCCGCCAGCGTTGCACCGGCAAGGTAAAGATGGGATGCCGCAGGTCCCGCAGGGTGGGTAAATGGGGAGTTTCTATGGGTCATGGTGCTTGTTCTATTGTGAGATCAGGGGACAAGGCCGTATCTTATGACAAGATGACCAGGTTATAAAATGCCGGACAGATATGGATCTACCGTATTGCCTGTACTATTGAACACCATGCCAGAAACCCAGAGACCCACAATTGCGGAAATCCTTGCCAGGGCGGAACGCTACCGGGA
>MGXK01000135.1:183-318 GCA_001802375.1 Gammaproteobacteria bacterium RBG_16_51_14 | reverse complement strand
CCCGGTATTGGCCTGCCTATTATTATGCAGGGATCGGTCTGGGCGAGATGGGTTACCGGGAAGCCGCCGTGGTTTCACTGCAGAGGGCGGCGGATCTCAACCCGCAAGATCCCATGGTTTGGGTTTGTCTCGGGG
>MGXK01000135.1:0-104 GCA_001802375.1 Gammaproteobacteria bacterium RBG_16_51_14 | reverse complement strand
GTATGCACTGTACAATATGGGCGAGTTGCTCATGGATTTGAACCTGAAGGGACAGGCCCTAGGGGACTTTGAGCGTATCCTGTCCGGTGATGACGATGCTGATG
>MGXK01000134.1:3678-6033 GCA_001802375.1 Gammaproteobacteria bacterium RBG_16_51_14 | reverse complement strand
ATTGAAATGACCCTGGAACTGGCAGAGGAAATAGCCTGCGCCGCCCATAGAAAGGCAACTGAATTGGGCAGGGCGGTCAGTGTCTCTGTCGTCGATGAGTCAGGTCGCCTGGTCTATTATTCCCGCGCCAACGGCGCCGGCTTTTTTACCTTCGATACGTCCCGGGCCAAGGCCATGGCCGCTGCTTCCTTCAAACGCTCGACCCTGGACATCACAGAGCATAAAGACGCCAATCCGCTACTCTGGTATTCCCTGCCCGGCGTGATCCCCACACAGGCCCTGCCCAGCCCCGGCGGGCTGCCCTTATGGAGAGAGGGCAGGCTCATCGGCGCCATTGGCATCGGCGGCGGCACATCGGAGGAGGATCATGCGATCGCCGAGGCAGGACAGGCAGCCATAGAGTAAGAGAACATCTATAAAAAAAGTGTAGTAGTCAGGATTTTATCTGACAAACAATCTCTGATTCTTTCATTTAGAAAACGACTCGAAACGGCCAGTATGTACCAGTAATAAAAACCCATAACGATAAAACTCAGCCGCTGGCGCAGCCGGTCGGCTGGGGTGAATGGTTAGGCATCTTGTCATGCAGCTAGCCGTTTGACCTTGAGTCGGTTACGCGACTGCTCAGCATGCCAAAGATCATACTGCGACTGTTGATTCAGCCAGCTTTCAGATGACGTAGAAAAAGCAAGTGAAAGACGCACAGCCATCTCGGGGGAGATGGATGCCCGACCATTGATAATTGCCGAGAGCGTCTTGCGGCTGACTCCAAGGGCTTTCGCCGCGTCGGTGATACTGACCCCTAACGGCTCAAGACAGAACGACTTGATGATCTCGCCAGGATGAGGAGGATTGTGCATGCGCATGGTGTAAACCTCAGTGATAGTCTTCGTAATTTACGCTGTCTGCATCCTTCCCTGCAAAGGTGAAGGTGATTCGCCAATTGCCACTGACCTGGACGGACCAAAAGCCTTTCCGATCTCCTTTCAGCGGATGAAGCATTAACCCCGGTAAATCCATGTCCTTGGGAGAAGTTGCAGCGTTCAGTCGGCCCAGGATCAGGTGCAGACGGTTTGCATGAGTCGATTGAATCCCGGCCTTGGAGCCAGTTTCAAAAAATCGCTTCAATCCCTTGTGGCGAAATGTACAGATCACAATTTACACTGTAACCTATAACGTTACATTATTCAAGTTGCCTAACTATGTGATAAGCAGTCCTTCAAAGGACGCGAATATTGGATATTAAATGGGTAAAGCGCGTCCTTTTCTATTTTCTTCATATTCAAAATATACCCTTTCCAATCTTATATCACCTTTGATCAGGGCTAGATCAAGAATAAAGTCATCTTGACCACTGACCACTGACCACTGACAACTGACCACTGACAACTGACAACTGACTAAAAATAATATCCAAAATTCTCCTTAAACCGTGTCCTGAATTCATCCAGGGTAAAGACATGGTTTTGTGTGCCATGACTTTCTATCTTGATGGCGCCCAGCAGGGAGGCGATACGTCCCGTGGTCTCCCAATCCAGTTCGTTTAGCAGGCCGTACAACAGGCCGGCGCGATAGGCATCACCACAGCCGGTCGGGTCTTCAACGGCCTTTGGTGTGGCCGCAGGGATCTCGTAGCGTTTATCCTGGACATAGATAACGGAACCATCACCGCCGCGGGTGATAATCAGCGCTTTTACCCGCTCCGTAATATCATGCGGCGACAAACCGGTACGCTCCTGCATTAATTGCCATTCATAGTCATTGACGGTCACCCAGGCGGCCTGATCGATGAAGTGGGTCAGACTGGAACCATCAAACATGGGCATACCCTGTCCCGGATCAAAAATGAAAGGGATCCCGGCTTCGACAAACTGGTTTGCATGCTGCAACATGCCTTCACGGCCGTCCGGAGAAACCATCCCGATGGTAATGCCCTCCATATCAGGCAGCCTGTAGTGATGGGAAAACTCCATGGCCCCGGGATGAAATGCCGTGATCTGGTTATCATCCAGGTCCGTTGTGATAAATGCCTGGGCAGTGAACGTACCATCCATCACCGTTACGTGCCTGCGGCTGACCCCGTTCCTGTCCATCCAGCAAGCATAGGGATCAAAATCCACGCCGACCGTACCCATGGGCAGCGCTGCGTGCTTGTCCAGCAGATTCAGGTTGTAGGCGATGTTGCCTGCACAACCGCCAAATTCGCGCCGCAACTCCGGGACCATGAACGAGACATTGAGGATATGCACCTTCTCAGGCAGGATGTGATTCTTGAACTGTCCTGGAAATACCATGATATTGTCGTAGGCGAAGGAGCCGCAAATAAGCGCAGTCATGTTGTTATTTGTCCCTGAT
>MGXK01000134.1:3386-3629 GCA_001802375.1 Gammaproteobacteria bacterium RBG_16_51_14 | reverse complement strand
CATTCAAATATTATTCAGTCACGACCTGATGTACGCCTGGCTGGTGTACCTGTGCTCCATCCTGATCCTGATGCCCCTGTTTGAATGGATACATGGGACACTCAATCGTGCGGTATTGCAGTGGTGCTGGGACCACGTGGGAATGCCGTTACTGCGCGCCGTTTTGATGGTGATCTTTATCGTTATCGCCTACCCGGTTATCTTCGGTATCAGTGATGCACCCGCATTATCCACCCTGCTCGC
>MGXK01000134.1:3205-3332 GCA_001802375.1 Gammaproteobacteria bacterium RBG_16_51_14 | reverse complement strand
TTATTCCCGCTCATCCCTGGCATCGGCAGGTGCTATGAATTCATCCTCCCGGCGCAGGGCATGGCCGCCTCGCTGCTGCTTTTTTCATGGGTGGCCGAGGCCAGGGGATTAGTCGATGTCAGCTACT
>MGXK01000134.1:0-3169 GCA_001802375.1 Gammaproteobacteria bacterium RBG_16_51_14 | reverse complement strand
TCGCCCTTGTCACACACTGGCTGGCCGTGCTGGTTGCACACCGGCTGGGACAGGTGCTGGATACGGAGTTCAATGTGCTGGACAGCGCTGAGTTAATTTCCCGCGGTATTGTCCTGTTGATGCAGAGTCCGTCCATCCTCATATTCAGCCTGGCGCTGGGCAGGCAATTGGGATAGTTTGGGGAACAAGGTTCAAAGTTCAAGGTTCAAGGTTCAAGGTTCGAGTGACGAGCAACGAGTGCCGAGAGACCACTGGCCACTGGCCACTGACTATTGACCACAAATCAAGGGGTCTGTGAACTTGAAATCATGTCGTGTTTTCATGTTCTCTGACTCCGATGGTTTTAGAGAGAATCCAGCGCATGTACTCTAAATAAGGGTTTGTATGACTCCCCTTATTTTGTTCCAGGAATAGCTTGAGTCCGGGATATGCCACCGATACACTCCGAGTTCTTAAACTCATGTCCAAATAGCAAGGAGGAACGATGTCGGACGAAGATCTGAAGGCCGAGCTGGAGCGGCTACGTTACGAGAATGCTGCGCTCAAAAAAGGGGCCGCCGCCGGCATTACCATGAAAGTCAGCGAGAAGGGTGCGCTCTCGATCTACGGGATGGGGCGGTTCCCGGTGACCTTGTACAAGGAGCAGTGGCTCAAGCTCCTGGATGTGTCCGATGACATCCGGACGTACATTGCGGCGCACGAAGGGCAGTTGAAGTCGAAGGGGTGAGTGCGTTGCGTAAGCCCAAAATGACTGGCGCGAGAGATGCCGATGTCATCGCACTGCTACATCGTTACCAATGCCCGACGCCATTTCATGAGGTGCGGACCCGGTTTCTGGGCAATATTGCGTCTCCCGTCATGGCTGCCTCGCCGGTGGAGACGGTCAAGCAACTATGGGGTGGAGAGTTGCCGGAATTCGACTCCCTGGAGTCCGTGAATGAACTGCTTAACGTGCTGGTCGCAGGCCTGTGGAACCGCCTGACGGCGCACCAAAGCAGCCGTAATCCATTCCGTCTACTTCACTTCGAAGTGGCGCAGAAACGAGAGGATCTGAAGAATCTCGCACTGGTTCGCAGGCAGGAACTGGACGGCTTTGTCGAAGGCCTGTTTGGCCGGGAAGAAATTATGAATTTACCCGAGCGCGCTCATACAGCGCTTGGCGTCCTTGCTGAAATCCGCGCCATGTTGGCAGGGATCGTTGATTTGCTTGACGACCCGAACAAGTCCGCAGAGCCGGATGACCTCAGGGATCTGGTGCACAATATTCAGAAACTCAGCGTCATTCTTGAAACAGAAATGAACAAGGCAGTTCTTTCGTGCGCACGCGCCCGTCGCCAACTGCTTGAGCAAATGCCGGCAACGAAGCCTACGTTGCAATAACAGCCGCTTCGGTCTGATCGGGTTTATTCCAGGTGCCGTCGCAGCACCAGAACCCTCCTTTCGCTGCGACTGGTGCAGGAATTACGCAGTTCTCTGAGGCACTTTTTTGCATTCAGCGCCAACCATCCCGCCAGATCTGATATTCAGATGGACGTAAACGATAACGGGCGATATTCCCTTCATGCAGACTCATGATTTCCGTCTCCACAACCTCTATAAAGCGTGCCTGATCTTCTTGTGGGATATTTTCTACAGCACGTTGTTTGATAAATACAGCCGCAACTTTACTGCCCATCCGGCCACGAACAATCTCCGCGACGCTTTCGGCCAACACTGCGCGGTAATGCAAACGGAACGGATCAGGTTCCCCCAGTGATTGCCGCACCGCCGAATATCTCGCACAGGAACGTTCGTAGGCCCAGACAACCACATCACGCAGCAATTCAATACGATTCAATTCATATACTCCAAGCATCCCATCAATATAGGCACGCTCCGGCACATCCACAAACGACAATGGACACAGGTTATTCCGGATCAGCGGTATATTTGCCGCAAGCCGGGATACACGTTTATTCACGTCCTCAAAAGGCTGCAAATACGGCAGATGCACCGTGACAAAGAATGCCTGCTCAAAGGGATCCCGGATTGCCGATGCAGTATCCAGAATCTGTTGAAAACATTCTTCTACGATTTGTGGCACTTCCAGAGGATGATAGACCGTTCCGTCAATACCTACGGCCCTGATACGCAAACGCCCACAGGCCTGCGGATCGGCAAGCAGGTTGTCCGACAACAACGCATGCAAATTAAGAATAGTGTAACGATTGAAACCAATTTCGGCAGCTTGTTCGACCAGCAACTCAATCGCTGCCTTGTGGTTCAGGATCATCTGGGTTTCCCTTGCATCCTTTCCTTCGGCACTCTCACCTAGTTCCAGCAGGCGTTCTGTTTCCAGCAATGAGTATGTGTTCCCTTCCAGACGGCTGGAGTTCCACGACAAATCGATCAGCACGCGATTGTATATCCGCCGGATATATGTACCTGCAGGACGTTCTGCTTCAGATGAACGCCCCATTTCCAGTAATCGCTGCCGGGATTCCTCCTGAAGATAGAAGGTTTTGTTAGGACGGTAGGCATCGAGAAATTCACGCATGTAGCCAACCGGCCGGCGTTCATGGACAGGCAAACGCATTGCTTCTTTGATGGTCTTACCCACCGGGGAGACAGGAACATAAGCCTCGGCTCGGGCTTTAAATTGATCCTGGCTTTCTGTCGCACGCATTTCACCCTTGATGGCAGGCAACCGATAGCGGCTGCCCCGGCCCTTACCCTCAACAACCAACCATTTCTGCCCGACGAGATATGCCAGGCGATATTGCAATGTTCGGCGTGGAAGTTTCTTTACAAGCCTGTCACCAATCTCTTCAACAGAGGTTCCCTCTGCCGATTGAGCAACAGCCCCCAATATTGCATCGAGTTCGTCTTGTGGGATTCGTTTTGGCATGATTTGGCTATTGTTGCGCAATTATCATAATCGCGCAACTAAAAGCTATTATAATTGCGCAATTAAACACTGGTTAAATTGCGCGATTTATCTTGTAAGAGGGTAATTCTTAAATCCAAGTTGGCCATCGCTTCGAACTTTTCCGCAACCACGCTTTCGCGGCTATAGCCTCTCAAAAATGGACCCATGACCTTTCCCACACGACAGATATGGGCATAAGTCATCAGCTTAATCGGCGAGCCGGTACACCCCCCGGCCGAATCTGGCAGGACAGAAATAATT
>MGXK01000133.1 GCA_001802375.1 Gammaproteobacteria bacterium RBG_16_51_14 | reverse complement strand
GAATCAGTTATTACACGCATGAAGGCGCCTGACCGCGCTGACATTGCGGATCGATATGCGGAAACGATTGCACGGTATCTTCAGAGCAATTTCCTGAGCAACGTGCCCACTGTCCTTCCCGAGAACACCATGAAGTTCTTGAAGCAGCATTTATGGAGAATGGATTTCGGGGAAGGTGACCTGTTTCTGGATATTATCTATATACCTCGCGAGCATTACGGTCTGCTACCCTACCTGGGAGTGCGTAATGCCCCTCAGGATCGAAAAACTGTTTTTTTTGTCGTTTATATAAATACCCATCGGGGGGTGCTTCCACCATGGAATTTCGCTGAATTGGCGACTCTTCGTGACAGCAAGGGACAGTCGAAAAATGCAATCAAATGGGAAGTTCTTTACCGGGATGGGCAGCAACACCATAATCAGGGGAATCTCATTTTTACCGATACAGACATCGGAGAAGCAACGGAAATGGAAATAATATTGCGTCTGCCCAGCATAGGAATAAAAACATTCCAGTGGAGCTTACCCATACCCCCTTTACCTGAAGGAGACCCTGTTGAACGCTAAATCTTACAAACTGCTCATCATTCTTGCCAGCGCCGGTTTGGTGCTTGCTCTTGTCGTCACTGGCTTATTGCTTACGCAAGGAGATGCGAAAAATGAATTTTCTTCCAAATCCTCAGCCGAGACCAAGGAACCGGTCCCCAATTTCACACTCCTGCTTATCGACGGAAAAAATTTCAATTTAAGCGACTATAAAGGAAAACCAATTCTGATTAATTTCTTTGCTTCCTGGTGTTTGCCCTGCAGGGAAGAAATGCCCGCACTTGAAAAAATTGCTCATGAATATAAACCCAAAGGTGTGGTATTTTTGGGTATCGCTATCGACGATACCGAAGAAAAGATGAAAAATTTCATAGCAAAATATGGCGTTACCTTCCCGGTGGGTCTTGATAAAACAGCGGCAATTCAAAAGTCCTTCGGTTTGTATGGCATACCCACCACCTACTTTATAGACAAACGAGGGATTATCAACTACTTTCACTCGGGAAGTGTTACAGAGGAGTTGCTGCAGCATGAACTTGATAAACTGCTATAAAAATTGCTGTGCTATTTTCTCTCTCCTGGTATTTCTGTCCGGATGCAGTGAGGAAATTAGCAGGCCATTACTTCAGGTCGGCGAAAAGGCTCTGCCCTTCACCCTTGAACTGATCGATGGGAAACAAAGCAATCTTGAACAATATGCCGGAAAGGGACTCGTCATCACCTTTATGTCCTCGTGGTGCCCATGTTCCAATGAATCTATGCCATTCATGAAGCAGGCCTATTCGAAACATAAGAACGATCAAATAGTATTTCTTATGGTTGGCATTCAGAACTCCAGATCAAAGTTTGAAGAATTTGTTGAAAAGTGGGGTGTGCCATTCCCCGCCGGGTATGATAAAGGCGATCGAATCGCCAAAGACTACGGCGTCAGTTCCCCGCCAACCACCTTTTTTATCGACAAAAACGGAATCGTGAAGCGAGCTTTCTATGGAAACATAGCGAAGAAACCGGACGAGTTTCAGCAATGGCTCAAGGAGATTCTATAATGGGCGGCGGCGCTGCGGTGTGGGGAGGGTTTTCCTCATTTTTTTCGATCTGGCAGGTATGCATTCTGCAAATCAGCCCTTTCTTTATCGCTTTTATTGTCGGCATTTACCTGGCAACAGTTGGCAAAAAAGCTGATCCGGAAATTCGCCGGTGGTTGCTTATCCCTTGCATCACCTATGGAATTGGTTTCTCTGTTTTCTATTCGCTGCTAATCGCATCCGGATTGAACATCAGCCGACCCCTGATCCATAACATCGGTCTTTTGAGAGTAGTTTCAGGCATCATCATACTGTTTGTCGGCCTGTATATTTTACTGGTTAATCGCATATCATTCCTGGGCAAAATACACACTCCTCTCCTGCTAAGTACTCTATCCCTGCTTATCGGGGTTACTTTCGCACTCGTGTATTCCCCCTGTATTACTCCGATGCTCTCTGACATTATGGGTATAGCGTCTCAGCGGAACACAGCGGTTGAAGGGTGGTATATGGCATTCTGGTATGGCCTCGGCGTCAGCATAGCCCTCTGCATGACCTCCGTTGCCCTCATCTTGTTTGCAGGAAGGCAGGAAATTGTCTTACGCAATGCCAATTTAATAAAAAATATTTGCGGCATAATTTTGCTTATCCTTGCCGTTATGAATATTACCGGCCTGATGAGGCACTATAAGGCGTTTGTTCTCGGTTTTGTGTTGTGATCATGCCGCCCAAAGGAATAAAAAAACAGGTTCTCGGCGGCGTACTGTTCTGCCTGGGCGCAATGACTGCACTGTTAGCCGGAACAATAGGTTTTGAGCTGGATATTTTTTATGTGGTTATCAGCGTTATTGGAGCCGGCCTGTTTCTGCATGGCGCCCTACAGAAAAAAAAGCATGAATTGGCAAACCAGACGTCTCCGATGATGCAAAAAGTTTCAATACACGGCGATTAGCCATCTCAGGCTTAAAGGAGAGTCGATGAATAACCAAAGTGGGGTTCTTGCCAAAAGGAGCCTCGCACTTTTACTGGTTGTCGCCGTGGCCGTCACCGCCGTTATTGGTTGGTGGCCGGGTAAAAATACCGTCGTTCAACCCCCCGAGGAGATTGAGGATTACCTCTTCTGGCAAGCGAAGGATTTGACGGATTTCAAATTGATAGGCGCCAACAGTAAAACATTATCCTTGAATGACCTGAAGGGAAAATGGAGCTTTATTTTTTTTGGTTATACACACTGCCCTGATGTCTGCCCCCTTACCATGGGAGTATTGGGGCAGGCGTTCAGGCTCCTTGAGAAAGATCCGGCTGCTTCTCAAGAGATTCAGGGCATTTTTATTTCCGTCGATCCCAAACGGGATACGCCTGAGCTGTTAAAAGAGTATGTTGCCTACTTCAATAGTAAATTCACGGGTGTTACTGGGGACACCGCTCAGCTCGATGCGTTAGCCCGGCAAATGAGCGCGTTGTACACCATTCACCCCAGAGAACCTGAAAAAACCGGAGATAACTACCTGGTGAGCCATAATTCGACTGTCTTTCTCGTGGATCCCCAAGGAAGGCTCTATGGTCGATTTCCACCACCTCAAGCGCCACAGGAGATTGCTGAGATATTTATAAAAATCCGCATGTTCTATAACGAAAGGAGTAAAAAGCGATGGTTTTTTTTCTGAAGACATTCATTTCGCTGGCGCTTGGGTTTGTTGCCCTGAGCGCATCTGCTGATGGCGTGAATATCCAGATCCAGGGTCCCTGGGTGCTGGCCGCGCCACCTAACGTCAAAGTTCTGGCCGCTTATCTGGAGATTAAAAACAACGGTGACAAGCCACAAATACTTACTAATGTTTCCAGTCCTGCTTTCGAACAGGTTGGAATTCATCGGAGTGTTATGCATGGAAATACGGCTCACATGGAACATCTGAAGGAATTGACCATTCCTCCTCGTGCCTCGGTGGTGTTAAAGCCGGGCGGATTGCATTTCATGTTGACGGATGCAAAAAAGCCGCTCCATATTGGCGATCAAGTTCCCATGACGTTGAACTTCAAGGATGGGGGAAAGATCGCAGTTACAGCAATAGTTCGCTCCGGCCAAATAGAAGGTATGGAAGATCACCAGCATATGGATCATTCCGGTCATGAAAACCATAAGCACTAGCAGTTGCAACATGCCGCAATTGACCCATTACCCGCTTAATAAGGCACGAATTCCGGAGGGGATGCAATGTTGAAACCTAAATCTAACAATTATTTGCTCGCGCTTCTCTTAAGCAGCTTATTGCTCATTCCGGGCTGTAGCGACAATACAACACCCCCAATAGCCACAATGGAAGCGGCGCCTGATTTCAATATGGCGCTCTTTGACGGCGGTGATTTTCAGTTAAGCGCGCAAAAAGGGAAAGTCGTCGTGATCAATTTCTTCGCCTCCTGGTGCGTTTCCTGTGGCAAAGAAACACCGGTTATTGAAATAATTTCTCACGCCTATGCGCCACAAAAGGTGGTGTTTCTGGCCATTGCCGTCGATGACACGGAAAAAAAGGCGAAAGAATTCATGAAAAAAATGGGCATGACTATCCCTGCCGGCCTGGATAAAACCGGGAAGATCAAAGATGACTATGGAATATATGGCATGCCCACTACCTTTTTTATAGATAAAAATGGCAAGGTAAGCTATTCCCATTCAGGGGTCGTTACAGAAGAATTGTTGAGGCATGAAATCGACAAGTTACTTTGAACCTAAATACGGCAGTCCAGCACAAATTTCACAATTACGTCAGATAAGTCATCCGAAATCGGCATCGTTAACGTGAAACTCGCGTAGCGATTCGTTTGTCCCCTCTCCATCGGGGAGAGAGTTGGGGTGAGGGAAACGGGCATGGCGGGTTTCATCATCAGGGGCGGCATATTTGCCATGCCCGTTAGGGGAGTTCTTGATCATGGGGAAAATATCCAATACATTTATTTTGGCTGCACTGTCACTGTATTTTTCCAGTGGTCTTATTTCTTGCGCCTATGGGCATACTCTTGTCTTCGGCCCGGAATTCTTTTCCAGTGAGAACGTCGAATCTCAGCGGGTGGTTAAGAGTTTTTCCGTTCAGGATGTCAGCCAGAAGTTTTTCGTTTCGGTACAAAGCGGAAGGGGCGGCGAGAAAGGTGTGGGCAGGGGAGCAATTAAGATAAACGGAAAGCTTGTTTTTCCGCCTGATAAGCTTGTCAAGCAGTTTAAGATACTTACGAAACCCGTAAAACTCCAAAAGCAAAATGATATTTCGGTTGAGGTGACAGGTGAAGCTGATGCGCCGGTCATCGTGACCATAATCAGCCTGAAAGCACAGACTGTGACCGCTAAAATACCTCCCATTGGAGGGGCAGTGGATATTGAGGGGTATGCGTCTGTTATATTCCCTGCAGGCACTTTTAATGCCGCTCAGGATGTCAAGATATCCATTACTGCGTCTCCTCCAATTCAGGATATTTTTGAGGCCAATGCCACAGGACCTCGTTTGCCGTATGAGATCAGGATAAACACAGGGGACAAGGCGCCTGGAAAAGAAGTCGAGGTCAGTGTGAACTACCCTGATTCCTTTTTTGCGTCGGATTATCAAATCCATGTATTTGCCCGGATGCATGACAATCCAGATGCACCGGATGTGCATGACAGGTTTTTTATGATCAGTTCCGGATTGGACGATATAGTCAAGACGGCCAAGGCAACGCTGCCGGAGCACGCTTTTTCAAACCGCCATGGCAAAAACGGGACGTATGAAGCGATAATCACCGTTGGGTTGATTCATTGAACCAGGATAATTCATTAGACCGTTCGTTCACTGTAGGAGCCCGATTCATCGGGCGAATTTTACGGTTAATCGCCCGATGAATCTGGCTCCTACAACGGCGTTTCCCCCTAATGGATTATCCGGGTTGAACCAAAGACGGCAATCGACCGGTGTGGGGTGTTTGTATTAAGGATTCCCAACAAAATTCGTTACAAATCTGTTAGTCTTTTATCCGCTGTCATATTGGTTCCTGGTTGGCTCGCCGTAACGCCGTCTTGTTTTCCTATTGGAAGGTGAGTCGGGTCTGACGGCCAGCGTGTAGCTGACCAGATTCAAATACGACGGAATGTACCGTATCAAAGCGCTGCCAGCGAGCAGGTCAGCAGATCCTATGAGGTGCGAGGCTCCAACCGTTCGCGACGAATCAGTCGCACAATCGAGTTGTCGGGGCTTTCTCTATACGCGCGAATTCCATGACGGGGTTTGGCGTAGACGTCATCTTATCTGTCTTTCTTCGCGAGTTCTGGCCGCGCCCTTTTTGTATTTAACAGGGGGGGTAGCCATGGCTCATCTTGAAAAATTCGACTCCCCATATCTTTATATTGAAAGAGAGGAGTTCAAAATGTTTACACGGATATTGGGGGTGCTTCTATGTGCGCTGTTTATTTCCCCCGGTTCCTCGATGGCCAGTGACAGAAGCGGAGAAGTCGAACTTGCCGTTACCATCGCCGCCCCGGATGACAGCAAAGATGTCAGGGTCTGGATTCCCTATCCGGTCTCGGACAATGTGCAGGATATATCGAACGTCAGAATTAGCGGCAATTTTTCACAGAGCGGCATTTACGGTGAGAAAGAAACCGGCAACCTTGCTCTTTATGCCGAGTGGACAACGCCAACAAAAGACCGGGCTATTACACTGACTTTCGATGCTACGGCCAGAGAATTGATAAAGAAAGATTTCCCCGCAGTGGAGCCCGCTATTCCTGTTGAGATCAAGGAGCACCTCAAGAGCACCACGTTCATTCCGACGGATGGTAAAGTCAGGGAAATTGCCCTCAGCGTAACCAATGACAAGCAGATGATTAGTGAAAAGGCCCGTGCCGTTTACCGGTGGGTGGTTGAAAATATGACAAGGGACCCGGATGTTAAGGGGTGTGGCACCGGAGAAGTTGAGATACAGATTGTAAAGAGGAGCGGAAAGTGTGCTGATATAAGCTCGGTATTTGTTTCAATTGCCAGGGCAGCCGGGGTGCCGGCGCGGGAGGTTTTCGGTCTCAGGCTGGGAAAGAAGGATGATGAGGATATGACCGGCGGGCATCACTGCTGGTCCGAGTTCTACGTGCCCGGTTACGGCTGGGTGCCGGCGGATGCTGCTGATGTCAGAAAGATCATGCTGGTAGAGGAGCTGGATCTCAAGGGTGCTCAAGACCACATAGACTATTATTTTGGCGGGGTTGACCAATACAGAATTGCCCTGGCCAGAGGCGGCAGGGGATATTACCTGAACCCTCGCCAGAATGACGGCCCTCTGAACTACTTCATGTATCCTTATGCCGAAGTAAACGGAAAATCCCTTGATTGGCTGGCAGCCCAGACCGACTTGAAATACAAGGTCAAATTTAAGGCGCATTGATTGAGGAGCTATGGTGAATAATCCTAAATACGGCAGGGTGAGGAGTCCCTGTGTACTGATTACTGGCCATGCAATTCCTGGCAGGCTGTTGCGTTCTGGATCTGGATGCGGTCCGCCGGTTTGCGGGAAAAATGGTTTCGAAAGGGTTTTTGACCCATCACACCGAGGAACATGATGCACGCCGTTTTACCCCTGTTACAAGTTACCGGATTCCCTGCACTGCACCGCGGTGAACTTGACACGCTTCAAGTTAATTTAGGCTATCAATGTAATCAGACCTGTTTGCATTGCCACGTCAACGCCGGCCCCAACCGCAAGGAAATGATGGATGAGGAGACGCTGGAATTTATCCTTCAGGTGCTGGCAGCGCGCCAGATCGAGACGCTCGATCTGACCGGCGGCGCGCCGGAGCTGCATCACAAGTTTCGTGATCTGGTAGGCAAGGCAGCAGCCCTGGGCGTGCATGTAATTGACCGCTGCAACCTGACAATCCTGTTTGAGCAGGGACAGGATGGACTCGCCGGATTTTTGGCCGACCATAAGGTGGAAGTGGTGGCGTCGCTACCGTGTTATTTATCAAATAATGTTGACAGGCAACGCGGGAAGGGAGTGTTTGACAAAAGCATCGCGGCGCTATTGCAACTCAACGCGCTGGGTTATGGGCGCGAAGGCACTGGCCTCACCTTGAATTTGGTCTACAACCCGCAAGTCCCCTCACTGCCCCCAGATCAAGCAGCATTGCAGGCGGTTTACAAGCGCGAATTGTTCGAACGTTTTGGCATCGTCTTCAATCAGTTGTTCGTGATTGCCAATATGCCGATCCAGCGCTTCGGCTCGATGCTGATTTCCAATGGCCAGTTCAACGACTACATGCGCCTGCTGAAAGAAAACTTTGCAACAGCCAATCTCGACACGGTGATGTGCCGCAATCTTGTCAGCGTGGATTGGCAGGGCTATCTGTATGACTGTGATTTCAACCAGCAGCTTGGGCTGGCGCTGCCGGGCGAAGGCCGCCCGCATCTGCGCGACTTGCTGCAAACCGGTTTGCAGGGCAATCTTGTTAGTGTCGCCGATCACTGTTATGGCTGCACTGCGGGACAGGGCAGCAGTTGCGGCGGTGCGCTGTACAACTGAGTGGGTGGCGTGAAAAAAGCCATTCTTGCCTTGTTGGTTGTCGCGGCCATCGCCCTGTTTTTTGGCATGGGTCTCGATCAATACCTGACACTGGGCGCGCTCAAGGAGGGACAGGGGAGATTCGCGGCCATGCTGGCGCAGTCTCCCGTGCTGGTCCCGCTTGTTTTCTTTGTGCTGTATGTCGTCGTCGTGGCGCTGTCCTTGCCGTTTGCGACGATCATGGGACTGGCAGCGGGCGCCTTATTTGGTCTTTGGCATGGCGCGCTGTTGGTGTCTTTCGCGTCAACTATTGGCGCGACACTTGCGTTCCTGGCCTCGCGCTACCTGCTGCGCGACTTTGTCCAGCGCCACTTTGGCGGCAAGCTACAGGGGATCAACGAGGGTATGGCGAAGGATGGAGCGCTTTATCTCTTCATGCTGCGCCTTGTGCCGGTCTTCCCGTTTTTTCTGATCAACCTGCTGATGGGACTGACTCAAATCCGTACTCGCACCTTCTATTGGGTCAGTCAGTTGGGCATGTTGGCCGGAACCTTGGTGTATGTGAACGCGGGCACGCAATTGGCGCGCATCGATAGCCTGTCCGGCATTGTTTCACCGGAGGTGCTGCTATCCTTTGCTTTGCTTGGCGTGTTTCCGTTGATTGCCAAACGGGTTGTCCAGGCGATGCAAAAGATTCGAAAGTAACGTGCCCATTTTCAATTGCTGTTTCCAGGTTAATTGACATGCGACTCTCAATCATTATCCCGGTGTTCAATGAAGCAGAAGGCTTGCCAGGTTTGCTTGGGCATCTCGCGTCGCTGTGCGGGTGCGACACCGAAGTGATTGTGGTGGACGGGGGAAGCGAGGACGGCTCCCGGCAGGCAGCCTTGCGCGCAGGCGCACGGGTAATTCGCAGCGAGCGCGGACGGGCGCGGCAGATGAACGCCGGCGCGGCAGTCGCCCAGGGCGATATTTTGTTGTTTCTGCATGCTGACACCCTGCTGCCGCACACTGCGGAGCAGGCGATTGAAGCCGCCATTCGGCGTGGCGGAGGAGCACAAGAATATGCATGGGGGCGTTTTGATGTGCATATCGCAGGCCATTCATCCATGCTGGGGGTGATCGCCAATCTGATGAACTGGCGCTCGCGCTTGACCGGCATCGCTACCGGCGATCAGGCCATGTTTGTGACACGCCGTGCCTTCGAGTCAGTGGGCGGTTTTCCGGATCAGCCATTGATGGAGGATATCGAGCTGTCCAGGCGGCTGTTGGCGTTGTCCAGGCCGATTTGCCTGACGGATCGGGTAGTCACCTCCGGGCGCCGTTGGGAGGCGCATGGAGTATGGAGAACGATATGGTTGATGTGGCGATTGCGCTGGGCATATTGGCGCGGTACTGATGCGGCAGAACTGGCGAGGTTGTACCAACGGGCATGGCAGGAATGACACCCATGATGATGAAATCTGCCAAACCCGTTTCCCCCACCCCAACCCTCCCCCGGCGGGAGAGGGGCAAACGAATCGCTACGCGAGCTTCACGTTAATGAAGGACACCCGCATCATCATCTTTGCCAAGGCGCCCCAGCCAGGTTTTGCCAAGACGCGCCTGATTCCCGCTCTGGGCGCAGAGAGGGCAGCCAAACTGGCGAGGCAGATGCTGTTCAACACCTTGCGTGAAGCGCTCGACGCAGACATCGGCCCCGTTGAATTGTGCGTTACCCCGGAGATCAATCAAGCTGCATGGCAGGGAATACACCTGCCGGCGGGCATCGAGATTTTCGCTCAAGGCGAAGGCGATCTCGGTGCGCGGATGGCGCGCGCATCAGAACGCGCGCTGGAAAATGCAGAGTCAATTCTGTTGATCGGCACGGACTGCGTGGAACTGTCCAGCGCCTTATTGCGCGAGGCAGCGCAAGCATTGCATGAGCACGATGCAACCATTCATTGCGCGGCCGACGGCGGCTATGCGCTGCTGGGGCTCCAGCGATTCAGCCCATTCCTTTTCAGCGATATGCCATGGAGCACCGATGCCGTTGCCAACACCACCATCGCCCGCATCGGACAACTCGGCTGGTCGGTGCATGTCGGGCAGATGCTGCACGATGTGGATGAGCCGCAGGATTTGAAATACTTGCCTGATCAATGGAGATTACATGTTGAGGCGTAGTGCGACGTTCTTTCTTTTCAGCAGCATTTCTTTGCTTGCGCAAGCTGGCGAAGTTGTTTGGCTGGATCGCTTCGAGCAAGAAGCAGCCGATGTGCCACCCCCGTGGCGTGTTGTGCAACTTGATCGCAAAGTGCCGCCCACCCGTTACCGCATCACCCTCTGGGATGGTCACTACGCCATTGAAGCCAGTGCGAACCACAGCATGGCGCTGCTGGCGCGCCCGGTCGAGATAGATATGAATCGCACGCCGGTGCTGTGCTGGCGCTGGCGGGTGGATGAGCCATTGGTCGAGGCGGACATGGCAACCAAGGCGGGCGACGATTATGCCGCTCGCGTGTATGTCTCTTTTTCCATGCCGTCATCCGTGCTGGATTTTATGACGCGTGCCAAGCTCAAGTTCGCACGCAGCATCTATGGTGATGCGGTGTCCGATGCTGCGATCAACTATGTATGGGACAACCGTTACCCGGTCGGTACGCGCAAGCCGAACGCCTATACCGACCGCACGCGCATGGTCGTGGCGGAATCTGGTTCAGCTAATGCGCGTAAATGGGTTGTCGCGCGCCATGATGTGCTGCAGGATGCGGTCGCCGAGTTTGGTTCCGGGCAAGCGCGTCTGATCCAGCTCTCTGTCGCGGCGGATACCGATAACACCGGAGAAAGCGCACGAGCCGGGTTTGCCGGCTTTCATTTTGTGGAGAGAAACACCGCGTGTTTCGCTAACTGAAGTGTAAGTAATGCCATGCGACCGCGATTAAACAACCATTACCATCAATCATTTGAGGAATATTCCATGCATGAAATCGTCAAGGACTATTACGGCAAACAGCTCCGGACTTCAGACGATCTGAAGACCTCTGCCTGCTGCGATGCATCGCAAACGCCGGACTGGCTCAAGCCGCTTCTGGCGCGTATCCACCCTGAGGTCATGTCGCGCTATTACGGCTGCGGTCTGGTTTGTCCGCCATTGCTTGAGGGTTGTCGTGTGCTGGATTTGGGCTGCGGTTCCGGGCGGGATGTCTATGCGCTGGCGCAACTGGTGGGGGCGCGTGGTCAGGTGGTCGGTGTGGACATGACGGAAGAACAGCTTGCGGTGGCGGAAAGTTATCGCGCCTATCACGCTGAGGCGTTTGGTTTTGACAACGTCATATTCAAGCAGGGATACATCGAAAAACTCGATGAGCTTGGATTGGAAAGCGGCAGCTTCGATGTCATCGTATCGAATTGCGTGATCAACCTCTCGCCTGATAAAGATGCGGTATTGCGCGAAGTTCATCGTCTGCTAAAACCGGGCGGCGAATTCTATTTTTCGGATGTCTATGCCGACCGCAGAGTGCCTGATGCGGTACGCAACGATCCCGTGCTGTACGGCGAATGCCTGGGCGGCGCGCTGTACTGGAACGACTTTATCAGTTTGTCGAAGAGACATGGCTTTGCCGACCCAAGGCTGGCCGAAAGCCGTCCACTGGAGATAACCGATCCTAAGCTTACTCTACGCGTGGGTAATTTGCGTTTCTACTCGGCCACCTATCGGCTGTTCAAACTGGATGGGCTGGAATCCGCTTGCGAAGATTACGGGCAGGCAGTGATCTATCGCGGCACGATCCCCGATCATGCGCATCGCTTTGCCCTCGACGGGCATCACGACATCGAAGCCGGGCGTATTTTCCCGGTCTGCGGCAACACCTGGCGCATGCTGCATGACACACGTTTCCAGCAGCACTTCGAGTTCATCGGCGACTTCAGCCGGCACTACGGAATTTTTCCCGGTTGCGGCAGTGACATACCGTTTGTACAAGATGAAAGCTCAGCCACTTCCGGCTGCTGCTGAATGGAATGAAAACGCAAAGAAATGAAATGAGTTATCCGCAGGAAATCTGGCGATGGGTTTTGGCGCAAGATACTTTTAGGCGCAACCAAAATTCGTCCATCAAACAAGTGGGGTTCGCAGGGGAGGGCGGCTTTATCGCCAGGCTCGCAGAATTCTGTGCGATCTGTCAATTCAGCACGCGCCGGGGTGTGTAGCAGACTGCGCAACTTTGTTGCATCACACAATTTTACCTCGCAGAGGTTCTTGTGCCCTGTGGGTATGAAATGTTCGGTTATTTGACATAGATCAAAAAGGAGGAGAGTTTTGTTATGCTATGGTTCGACCACTGGGAGTTGTAAAGTTTTGTGGGCAGTGTGTTTGCGAACCAAAAACCACACCAGTATTAAAGTGTACAGGAGTCGCGTTGCGCAGGTTGGGTCGTTGGCCGGGTATCCCGGTAAATAGTAAAAATTAAAATAATAATCCGCATCAGTTTGTTTTTTTAATCCATAAGAAATAGATAAGGAGTGCAACATGAGATTTCTAGCAGTTACCGTTTCCCTTGGAGCGGCTTTGCTGGTTATGGCGGCAGCGCCCAGCTATGCGGCTGGTGGAGATGCGATTTTCAAGAAGAGCTGTACCGGATGCCATTACACCGATGGACCCGCAAAGGAGAAGACGATAGCGGATCAGTTGGCAAAGAAGGGGCCGGAACTATGGTATGCCGGCAGCAAGTTCAAGAAGGACTGGCTGGTGGCTTGGTTGCAGAACCCCAAGCCGATTCGCCCAATGAAATACAACTCGCTTACCGACAGCAACAAGGGCGACCATCCCAAGCAGTCCGCTGGAGATGCGGCAGCGACTGCGGATTTCCTGATGGGTTTGACCTCGCCGGAAGTCAAGGCGGGCGTTATCACCCCGAAATCGTCTCCGCAGGCCAAGGCTATCTTTGGTAAAAAA
Organism: Gammaproteobacteria bacterium RBG_16_51_14; assembly: GCA_001802375.1. Lineage (GTDB taxonomy): Bacteria > Pseudomonadota > Gammaproteobacteria > Eutrophobiales > Eutrophobiaceae > RBG-16-51-14. The sequence continues at coordinate 993 of MGXK01000133.1, read as the reverse complement.
ATGCCCTGTGGCGGATGCCACGAATATGGAAAAAAGGGTGATGTGCGCGGCGGGAAGAGCGGCCCCAGCTTGGTTGGCGCCAGCAAGCGGTTGAATCCTGACTGGGTTAACGCCTATTTGGCAAACATCAAGGTATTCAAGCCGGTTCGGGATATGCCGGACTTTTCCAGCGCGCTTGGTCAGAAAGAACTGGAGAGCGTAGCGGCGTATATTGCTACATTCGAGTAATGCGAACAAACGGAGGGATGAACTCATGTCGAGATTTGTAATAACAACCACTATGGCGCTTGGTCTGGCCTTGGGCGCAGCAGGTTCGGCACAGGCAGCGGACGCAAAGCAGGTGTTTGATTTTTATTGCGCCCAGTGTCACGGGGTCAATGGTGATGGCAAAGGCGTCAACGTAACGAAGGACTTTGCCACTGATCCGCGCAACTTCACCAATGGCGCAGATATGGCGAAGCGCTCCGATGAGGATATCAAGGGTGTAATCAAGGACGGCGGCCCGTCCATCAGTAAATCGCCATTGATGCCGCCTTGGGGTGCAACCCTGACTGCAGCTGAAGTGGATGGGCTGCTGGCCTATATCCGGAAGTTTGCCAAGTAGGGCGCACGTCCGAAATGAAATATTTAAACAAAAAGTATCTCGCTGATAGTCTTATTTTTTCCGGGATGCTGGTGAATGTCATCTTCATTTGCCTGATCATGTATTTTTTTGTTTTATAGTTGGCAAGGTTAGGACTCAATAGGGGGGGAATACTCCCCTACTGGGGATTTGTGCATCCGTAACAAGCAGATAAACTGATGAGAGAAGGGCTGGGACATGAGCGCTGATAAATGCAATACCGAAGAATGTGGAGTATCGAAGTACCCGTGGGCAGGCCCGGCCTTTTTTACGGCGGTTCTGATTGCTTTGACTGTTTTTTTTGTGTGGTTTTTAAAGGCGTAACGATATGAAAGCTTATCTTTTACCGTTCGTGAGTGCGTTTGTGGTAT
>MGXK01000132.1:4637-4796 GCA_001802375.1 Gammaproteobacteria bacterium RBG_16_51_14 | reverse complement strand
CACTGGCCATCTATGCCTGGTGGTCACCCTTTGTCATTTTCATACTGGGGATGATCTATGGTTTCCTGGCCTCGCAGTTATTGCGGCATCGTGTGCAGATTCTGGCAATTGCAGGCATGCTGGCGGGATGGGTTCTTTGTCCTGTCTATATTTTCTGAC
>MGXK01000132.1:3587-4561 GCA_001802375.1 Gammaproteobacteria bacterium RBG_16_51_14 | reverse complement strand
CAGCGCAAACCCAGACCGCGTTTCACCTGGGATAGTGGCGCCGAACGCATTCTTCCGTTCAGCACGTTTAGCTTTGCGTAATTCCAGCAAATCTTCAGCATCAGCCAGTCGCTCTTGCAAGGCAAGAAACTCTTCATAAGGCAACACGGCGAATCGTTTTTTGCCATTTTTGACCAGGATTTCAGGGTGCAGTGTCAGCATAAAATAATGCTATGAACCCGATCCTTGAAGAGCCCATATGGATGGAGTTACGTGATAATAATTCTCGCATGAAGCCTACTCAACTTAACCTCGGTCATCTACATAATACGATGGTAGATCCTATATTCTTGCTGGACGCTTGCGGTTGACCCATAGTTGAACAGATGGCCGTTGCCATTGGCGCCTTGCATAGACTGCAAGCATTTCGGGAACCGAGTCACCGTTTAGAACGAGCCGATTGAGCATGAGGGCAAGATCGGTGTCAGCGATGCACCATTCACCGAACAAATTCGGTGCGTTGGTGGGAAGCAAAGCGCCAGCGGCAGTGAAAAGCTTTTCGGCTGATGCCCCCGCCTCTGCAGAAAGCGGCGCATCCGTGGGCTTATAGAACACGACCTCCGTGGTGCGCTCCTGTCTGATGGGCATGAGGTCACTGCGTAGCCACGCTTGAACTTGCCGCGCTCTTGCACGATCCCGTGGGTTGCGAGGGTAAACAGGCGGCTCCGGAAAAAGTTCCTCAAGGTACTCGGAGATGGCAGATGACTCAGAAAGACTGAAGTCGTTGTGAACCAAGGTCGGAACGCGGCGCGTCAGTGACACGGCAGCAAAACTTGCTCTATTGTTCTCCTGGGTCGCAAGATTCAGCGCCTTGATATCGAAGGGCAGCCCCTTCTCGTGCAATGTCACAAACGCAGACATTGCATACGGGCTCACGAACTGAGCATCAACGTAGAGAAGAAAGTCCGACGATGACAATGTATGCTCCTGAAAGG
>MGXK01000132.1:3508-3577 GCA_001802375.1 Gammaproteobacteria bacterium RBG_16_51_14 | reverse complement strand
CCTGTAGAAAAAGCCGGTTTTGAAAAGGGACTCCGGGCATCATAGTGATAGTGAAATTATACTGCAAAC
>MGXK01000132.1:833-3361 GCA_001802375.1 Gammaproteobacteria bacterium RBG_16_51_14 | reverse complement strand
TTACGACCAGGGTGGTCACCGGGGCTTCGGAATATTTACTGAACAGCATGTCGTGCCCGATGCACAGGCCCATGATGATGTTCATATCCATGCCTGTCTCATTCAGGATCCGCGCCTGGGCAATCGGGTTACAGGCGGGCTCGAAGGTCCCTGGACGGATCTTGTCCTGCTCGCTCAGGCCAAGGTCGAGCTTGTCGATACTGCCCGCCTTGCAGCAGACGGAAAACGGCTCAAACCCCTGCGCCTTAAGGATCTCTGCAAGGCGCCGGGTCTCATCGAGCAGGCCGATACAGGTCGCAATGCCGATTTTTTTATAACCCATCAGCCTGGCAAAGGCCACCGTGTCCTCAACCCTGGTCCAGCGGGCGTTGACGGCTTCGCTTCCTGGTACCGACCGGTAACAAAGCCCTTCCACCTTTGCCGCCACCCGTGCCAGCCGGGAATCAGGGGAATCACCCAGATATTTCCGGAACGAATCCTCGATGATTTCAGCATGAGGGTCAGACGGGCAGTAACCCGGTTTTACAGGACGATTTTCGGGATCACTCCAGCAATTCGTGGTGCCGCGTTTCTGCCATACGGCACCACATTTTGAACACGAGAGAGGGGACTTTCGGGTTTTGCTCATAGCTTTACCTTCCTGATGAAGATCGTAGTCAGGCCGGGGACGGGCTTCAAAACAAACCTACCATCGGCCCAGACGGGATTGGATCTTAGCAATATATCGTCATGCATTCGCTGAAATCCGGCGCGCCCTGAAGAATAAATCCGGGCACTGGATAGAAAATATAGAAATATGCGCCTGGCTGTAACGACCATATTCAGAAGAACAGCTTTTTCGCGAACGCTGCAGCGCGTGGTTCGATCTGCCCTGCAATGTTATATCTATGGCTTACCTGCAACTATACCGTAATGGTAAGGGGGTAAATCGATGCGTAAATTCAATAATTGAAAACCCGATTTCTCAATCCAGTGTTGACACTGTTCCGGTTTTGGCCGGATTTTCATCGATGGCCCACGGGGGGTCGCAGGGTCGTAGTTCCAGTGCATGATACCGAGCCTGCCCTTCGGTGTGAGGACCCGGTATGTTTCCTCAAGGAGAAGCATGGGAAGGTCCAGGTGCAGAATATTGAAGAGCATAACATAATCAACACTTCCATCGGGCAGCCCCGTGCCTTCGGCAACAAAGTCACGCAGGTGGCACTGCACATTGCACAGACCAGCCGCCGTCACCTTTGCCCTGGTCTCCGCAATCATTTCAGGTTCAATGTCGAAAGCGTGAACTCGACCCGTTACCAGACGGGCCGCTGGGACAGTGAAAATCCCGTATCCGCATCCGAACTCCGCAACATTGACTACTGTCTTGTCCAGTCCAAGCTGTCCCAAGACCGTCTCTGGATCAAAAAATGAGACCCAGAGCTTCTCGTCGGGCATTCCGCTATCTCTTACTTTCACATCAGGCCCCCTTACATTTATGCGTCCGACTCTCCCCTTGAACGGCCCGCTTCAACGTGGTCACTCAACCGATTCTTTCAAGTCATAGCATCTGCTGCTGTTTGCGCCTGCGCAGCACACCATGCCTTTGCCGTTACTGAAATTACTTGCAGGGCATCCCGGCTGCCGTTGCCTTCCCCCTTCTCGAAGTCACCTTCAACATTGCCCATCTGGTTTGTGACGTGCGCAAAGCAGATGACCGGTTTATGTCGTGCCTGGGCAAAGGCATATAATGCCGCCGCTTCCATCTCGACTGCCAGAATTCCCTCCGTGTTGGCGTATTCAATGGCCCGTTGTGTTTCGCGAAAGGGGGCGTCCGTCGTCCACGTAGACCCTCGAACTACTGGAACTGTCAATTCGGCAAAGGCCCCATCCAGTACCTTGAGAAAACGATTGCTGATATGCGAATAGTCCGAGGGTGGCAGATAATGATAGCTTGTCCCCTCATCCCTGAGCGCCCTCTCAATCAGCACAAAAAACGGGGGCTCTCCGTCAGGTAGAATCTGGCCAGAGGACGTCATGCTGATGAGTAATTGACACCCTGAGGCGAATAGTTCCTCGGCGATGAGCACGGCAAATGAAGCGCCCACTGCGCAGCCAACGATTCCAAACTCGATTCCGCAATAACGAAAGTTATACAACTGTGTATGGTAACAGCACCAGTATGGGTTGAGTTCGGCCTCGTTCGCGGTTAACAGATTGCGTACGATATCTCCATCCGGATCGAGAACACAGATACCTGGCACATTCCCGTCCGGAATGGCTTTTTGGCGTTTAGCCTCCCGCAGCAGATTTTCAGGCACGAATACAGACGGCTGGTCATGGTCCTTGTGATGCAGAATCGGCGGGGTTGATTTGTTCTCACCTGTCATTAGTTGTGTTTCCTTCGGTTGTTGATTCCTGGAATAGTTCCGGCTAACGTAATGTCGAACTCATGAGTTCTCATCAAACCACGGAAACACAAATTAAAAAAGATCCACTTTAGAGATCCTTTTTTAATTTGGCGCGCCTTCATGCCCTGCGGGTATTTATGC
>MGXK01000132.1:508-762 GCA_001802375.1 Gammaproteobacteria bacterium RBG_16_51_14 | reverse complement strand
GGGCCAGCGCCGCTATGTTTATAGCCGTCAGGTGCTCCGCTGTTCACAAAACTGTCAGGAACAGGTTTTGAACATCCTGCGGAGCAGGATGGCCAGGAAGGTGAGCCACATGGATGTGGCGAATAAATTTGTTCCCGACAAATTTGTCGAACTCTGTGAGTTCAAATCCAGTGACAAAACATCAATTTCTTTCAGGCCTGAAAGAAATTGGCGCGCCTGGCGAGATTCGAACTCACGACCTTTGGCTCCGGAGG
>MGXK01000132.1:241-409 GCA_001802375.1 Gammaproteobacteria bacterium RBG_16_51_14 | reverse complement strand
CGGGCGCTCGCCGGGGAAATGACACGTTAAGTGTCATTTCCTTTTTCCGGTTCGCCCAACTGAGCTACAGGCGCTTGGGTAATTCTTTTCTGCCCTCCATGGCGTAGCATTCTATTCCTGTTCATCACCAGCCCGGACATCCCTGTCCGGGCGCTCGCCGGGGAAATG
>MGXK01000132.1:0-147 GCA_001802375.1 Gammaproteobacteria bacterium RBG_16_51_14 | reverse complement strand
CTCATGTCAACCTTGAATGGGGATTTACGAGCTGTCAGGTTTCCCTTAAACCTATAACCCTGAACCCTGAACCTTGAACCTTGAACCTTGAATCTTAAACCCTGAACCTTGAACCTTGTATCAATGAAATAGTCTATACAAAGTTCT
>MGXK01000131.1 GCA_001802375.1 Gammaproteobacteria bacterium RBG_16_51_14 | reverse complement strand
ACGCAACAAGTTTCATGGCGATTGGAACTACGTCATAAAACCGAAGACGGCAGAATAAGTTTGCTACCTTTATTTATTTACAGCTCCTTACAAGAACCTTATCCAGATCGCCGACCGTTTTGGCTCGGCCTTCCTGTGCGACGGAGTCGGTCTCGGCAAGACATTCGTCGGCCTAATGTTGCTTGAGCGCATGGTGGTGCGCGAAGGCCGCCGCGTCGTTTTGTTTGCGCCAAAGGCCGCGCGGGAAGATGTATGGAAACGCGCCATTGATAAATATCTGCCGCATCTCAACAGCGGCTTCGTTAATTTCATCCTCTACAACCATACCGACTTGCAACGCAAAGGCCACTGGCCGCGCGACATGGAATTAACGTTGCGCGATGCCGACGTAGTGTTGATAGACGAAGCACATCACTTCCGCAACCCAGGCATCAAGGGCGAGGGCGAGAAGGAAGCCTCACGTTACCGAGTGCTCCAGCAATATCTGCAAACAGGTGATCGCCCAAAGCAACTGTTTCTCCTCACCGCAACGCCGATCAACAACACCATCCACGATTTCCGCCACATGATCGAACTGGCCGGGAATGAGGCGGTATTCGCCACGCAGTTGGGCATCCACAACCTGCGCTCCCATTTCAGCCAATTGGAAAAACATCTACTCGGCAAGATGCCGGATACCAGCCAGCTCGATCTGGAATTCGGCACCGAGATATTTGCTGCGGAACAGGCGCTGCGCACTGACCGCATCTTTGACGCCATCGTCGTCCAGCGCAGCCGTGGCTACGTCAAGGAAAGCCAGCTTCAGCAGGGTGCCAACGAAGCCCTGTTCCCGGAGCGTGAAGCGCCCAGCGTTATTGCCTATAACCTCAAATCCACTTACGGCAAGCTGCTCACCGCCGTGGAAAAAGCTTTCAGCAAGGACAAACCCCTTTTCGTTCTGGGTATCTATTACCCGTTGAGTTACTGGAAAGGAAACGAGGCAGATTCGCAGATCAGTGCCTTCGACAAAAATCGTCAAAAGCAGGTGGTCACCCTTATCCGAACACTGTTTCTCAAGCGGTTTGAAAGCTCTGCTCGCGCCTTCGAGAGTTCCTGCTGGCGGCTTCTTCAAAAATTGCTGGCTTGGATTACTGTCCACAGCCAGACCGACCATGACAAGCGCCGCCTGGAGCGCTGGAAGATAAAGCACGGCGCACTCATCAATTACAGCCAATCCCACAACCACGAACTCTGGCCGGACGACGCAGATGAAGATCAAGTCGAAGAGTTTCTCACCGAAGATCATCTCGCCGCCGTTGAACAACTGGACGCCGATCTCTACAAAATCGATGAAATCATTGACGACGCCTACGACGACCTCGATCAACTCGCCGAATTTCTGAACTTGCTCACCGATGCAAAACCAGAGCGAGACGACAAGCTCAAAGCGCTCATCAAGCTGCTTAAGAACGATGCCGTGTTGAAAAAGGAAAAAGTCATCCTCTTCACTGAGTTCGCCGATACCGCCCGCTATCTGGAAGCGCAGCTTGCTCAGGCCGGCATTGAAGGCATTTGCCGCATTGACGGTGGCAGCAGCCAGAAACAGCGCAGCGATGTCATCCGCCGTTTCTCGCCTTATTACAACGAAAGTTCCTCCGCCGAACTTGCTGCCGAAGGCAAGCAAGAAATTCGAGTTCTCATCTCCACCGACGTGCTTTCCGAGGGCTTGAACCTGCAAGACGCCACTCGTCTTATCAACTATGACCTGCACTGGAATCCCGTGCGCCTGATGCAGCGCATCGGTCGCGTGGATCGGCGCATGAACCCGGACATCGAGGCGCACATCATCGCCGACCACCCCGAGCGCAAGAAGCTGCGTGGCAAGACCGCCTTCTGGAACTTCCTGCCGCCCACCGAACTGAATGTGTTGCTCGAACTTTTGCAGAAAGTTACTAAAAAGACTTTGGTCATCTCCCGCACCATGGGCATCGAAGGCCGCAAGCTGCTCACGCCGGACGACGAATTCGATCCGGTCAAGGAGATTAACGAACAATGTGACGGCCATCTTTCCGACACCGAGAGCTTGCGTCTGGAATATGATCGCCTGATGGCAGAACACCCGGAGCTCGCCGGGCAACTCGCTGGCTTTCCTCTCAAAGTATTTTCCGGCAAGGCGCATCCCAAACCAGACAGCAAGGCCGTGTTCTTCTGCTACCGTATTCCCCGGCCTGACTCAAACGAAGTCGATACAGAAACCGGACAACCGCGCTGGTCGGACGAGGCCGGCCTCACTGTCTGGGCATGCTTCGACCTGCAAACCGACAAGGCTCTCACCGAAGTGAGCGCCATTGCCAACCTGATCCGCTCTACCCCTGACAGCCCGCATAAAACTGCCATTGAACCGGCAACACTTTCCGACCTGCGCAAGAAAGTTGAAAAGCAACTCACCGCCGAATTCCTGCGACCGCTGCAAGCGCCGCTGGGTGTGGCTCCGGTGCTCAAGTGCTGGATGGAGTTGAATTGACCATGGATATTCCGATTCTGACCCTGCGTGGGCTACCGGTCATGATGGATGCGGACCTTGCCCGCCTGTATGGTGTTCTTACGAAGAGACTCAACGAGCAAGTCAAGCGCAATGCCGACCGCTTTCCGGAGGATTTTGCTTTCCGGCTCACTGCCGAAGAAAAGCAGCAGGTGGTCGCAAATTGCGACCACCTCGCCAATTTGAAGTTTGCGAAGTCCCTGCCCTGGGCATTCACCGAGCACGGTGCGTTGATGGCTGCGAATGTGCTGAACAGCACGGAAGCGGTAAAAATGAGCGTGTTCATCGTCCGCGCCTTTATCCGGCAACGCGAGGTGCTGGCCACAAACGCCGTGATCCTGAAACGCCTTGCAGAAATCGACAAGTCCCTTCTGGTGCACGACAACGTCCTACGTGACATCTACCAGAAACTACTGCCCCTTCTGCAACCGCCGCCGACATCACCAAAGCGGCGTATTGGCTTCATTGACGATTGATTGGGTTGATCCGGCATGTCTGCTCCAAATAATCTGCGTTCCATCAAAAAATTCACTGATCTCGTCCGTTACCTTGAAGACGAACTCGACTGGCCGCTACAAGGCTACAGCCTTGAAGATGCTGCGTTTACCTACGAACCGGAAGAACTTGGCCTCAAGGAAGAAGATGCCGCTCATGTCAAGGCCATCTACCAGTTGAGGCCTTTGGCGCATGGACAGCCTTGGGGCATCTTCTTCGTCGAATTTGAAAACAAGAAATTGCCGGTGGTCGTGTTGCGACGCATCCTTTCCCACTTGGTTATAAAGAAGCGCACCCCCGCCAACAAGGCCAGTGCCCCTGCGTGGCACGCCGAAGACCTGCTGTTTGTCACCGCCTTCGGTGAAGACGGCACCGATGCCCGAGAAATTGCTTTCGCCCACTTTCACCAGAACCCCGGCGATATGCCTACCCTGCATGTGTTGGGTTGGGATGGTGGCGACACGCCACTCAAGCTTGCTCATGTGGATTACGACCTGCACGAACGCCTGCACTGGCCGGAAGATGAAAGTGATACCAACGCTTGGCGCGAAACCTGGAGCAAACCTTTCCGCCACCGTATCGGCCACGTCATTACCACCGCCAGCTTATTGGCGGAAGAGCTCGCCAGCCTCGCGCGCGGCATCCGCGACAAAGCCAAACTATTGCTCAATGCCGAATCGGAAAAAGGCGAAATCACCAAGCTCTTCAAAGCCTTTCAAACCGCGCTGATCCACGACCTCACGCCAGAAAGTTTCGCCGACACCTACGCCCAGACCATCACCTACGGCTTGCTCACCGCCGCCATCTCGCGCACCGATACCAGCGAAGGCCGCTACGGCACATTCGTCAAAGCCGATGACATCGCCGAAATGGTGCCTATCACCAATCCCTTCCTCAAAGAAATGCTGCAAACCTTCCTCAAGGTGGGCGGGCACAAAGGCGGCATTAACATTGATGAACTGGGCATTCAGGATGTAGTAGAACTACTGCGCGGCGAAGAAACTGACCTGCCCGCAATCCTGCGCGACTTCGGCAACAAGACCCGTGGCGAAGACCCCGTCATCCACTTCTACGAACACTTTCTCAGCGCCTACAACAAGAAGCTCAAAATTCAGCGCGGCGTCTTCTACACCCCCCAGCCGGTGGTGAGCTACATCATCCGTAGCGTCCATGAGCTGTTGCAAACTGAATTCGGATTAGAGGACGGCCTCGCATCCACCACCACTTGGGGCGAGATGCTGGCCTTGCACCCCTCGCCCGCAAGCGGGAGAGGGGCTGGGGGTGAGGGTGTTTCCGCCTTGAAACTGCCCCCGCTCACCGACGCAGCAGGCGAAAAGCGTACCATCTCCCCCGATGAACCCTTCGTCGTCATCCTCGACCCAGCCACCGGCACCGCCACCTTTCTGGTGGAAGTCATCAGCGTCATCTACCGCACCCTGATGGACAAGTGGAAGAAACAGGGCATGAACGAAGCGCAACGGCTGGAAGCCTGGAACGATTACGTGCCCAAGCACCTGCTGCCGCGCCTCTATGGTTACGAACTGATGATGGCGCCCTATGCCATCGCCCACATGAAGATCGGCCTCAAGCTCCACGAAACCGGCTACCGCTTCGGTAGCGAAGAACGGGTGCGTGTATACCTCACCAATGCGCTAGAACCGGCGCATGAAGTTCAGCCGCAGTTGGAGGCACTTGCCCCCGCCTTGGCGCACGAAGCGCAGGCGGTGGCTAAAGTAAAACGGGATGTGCGGTTCACGGTGATCGTAGGTAATCCGCCGTATTCGCTCTACACAGCGAATCTAACAGAGGCGGGAGATGCGTTGATCGAGCCCTTTAGATTCGTGGCAGGAGAGGCAGTGCGCGAACGCGGTGCGCTCCAATTGGAAAAGAACCTCCAAGATGACTACGTGAAGTTTTTTGGATTAGCCCGCAGCATACTCAAAAGTTCTGGTGTTGGTACCCTCGGTTTTATCTCCAATCACGGCTACCTAAACAATTAGGACACTCCGAGGAATGAGATACTCCCTAATCGAGTTTTTCAGAAATATATGGACCATTGATCTGCACGGAAGTGCCAGCCGCTCATCAGCGAAATCGCAAGAGGTTCTCGATAAAAACGTTTTCGATATTCAACAAGGTGTGGCCGTCGGAATTTTCTCGCGCGCTGAGAACATACCGAGCCATGTCTCCCACCGAGAACTACTCGGGCCGAGGACACTTAAATATGACTGGTTGGTCAAGCACAGCATCGGTGACGTTGACTGGAATGCTGTTACGCCCGTCGAGCCGTATTACCTGTTGGAGCCGCGCGACGCTGACACCGACGCAGAGTATCGGAAAGGCGTTCCGCTCGATGAAGTTTTTCCGGTGAACTCTACGGGGATTGTCACTGCAAGGGATGCGCTTGTAGTTCAGTTCACACGCAGCGATGTCGAAGCGGTCACCACTCGGTTAAGTCGACTTTCAGCCGAACAGGCTCGTTTGGAATTTGAGTTGGGTGAAGACACCAAAGATTGGGCCATTTATCGAGCGCAGAAAGACATCAAAGACGCCTCCCAAAGAAGCATCACTCCGACTCCCATCTGGTATCGCCCGTTCGATGTCCGCTGGACTTTCTACACTGGTCAGGCGCGCGGATTCATGTGCAATCCTCGCCGACCTGTCATGGTTAACTTGCTTGACGGCACAAACCTCGCACTGTGCGCCAACCGACAGGTCAATTCGGAGTTTCGACACGTAGGGGTCACGCGAGGCCTTGTGACGGACTGCACGCTGTCGACTGCAACCAAAGAACGGACCTATGTTTTTCCACTCTATCTATCTGAGGATTCCGAATCTTTGCTCCATCGCGAATCACGCCGTTTGAATCTGTCGGCTAGATTCTTGGATCAGATGGCAACTGCTTTGGATCTCCGTCCGAACCCATCTCTTGGTTTGCCCGCCGGCCTGACGCCCGAAGACATCTTCCACTACGCCTACGCGGTGTTTCACAGTCCCGGCTACCGGAGCCGCTACGCGGGGTTTCTGAAAATAGATTTTCCACGCCTGCCGTTGACCGGGAACCTGGAGCTGTTCCGCACACTGTCCCAACTCGGTGGCGAACTCGTCGCCCTGCACCCGCTGGAATCCCCCAAGGTCAACGACTTCATCACCCGCTTCGTCGGCGAAGGCGACAACAGCATTCCCAAGAAACCCATCTACAAAGATGGCGCGGTGTGGATCAATGCCAGCCAGCGCTTCGAGGGTGTGCCGGATGCGGTGTGGAACTTTCACATCGGCGGCTATCAGGTGTGCGAGAAGTGGCTGAAAGACCGCAAGGGTCGCACCCTCTCCGCTGATGACATCGCCCACTACCAGCGCGTGGTCGTCGCGCTGAACGAAACCATCCGCCTGATGGCCGAAATTGACCGCGTGATCGACGCCCACGGCGGCTGGCCTGGGGCGTTTCAGGCATCGGCTGGCGAGGTTGAAAAATGAGTCAGGGCGCTATATCGGGATGGTCAAATGGGCTAGGCTCTGAGGTCCCCACACAAAACCTGGCTCCTTTAACTACCGGAATTTTCAGCTATCAGCGAAAATAATTAGAGAGGTAATCAATGGCATCCATTAGTCAATTAAAAATCGAATTGGACGGTATCGGCCATATTCTTTCGGACAAGCGCTTAGGTGTCCCAAAGTACCAGCGCTCCTATGCTTGGGAAAAACAGAATGTTGAAGAGCTTTTGCGAGACCTGTCGGATGCAATTCGGGTTAAGGCAGGAGAATATTTTCTCGGTTCAATCGTCATTCAAGGTGCCGACGCTAACCTTGAGATAGTGGACGGACAACAGCGATTGGCAACCACCTCAATTATTCTCGGGGCCATCCGTGATTACCTCCTGGAAAATAGCGACATAGCACGCGCAGAGCAGTTGGAACAAAAGTTTTTATTGAGTAGAAATCTCCGGTCGCAGGCCATTGAGCCACGGCTCACGCTTAATGCAGATGACAACGATTTCTATCGTAAGGCTGTTCTTTCCAGACCTTCGGAAGATGATCGCAAGGTCAAGCCATCCAAGGAATCACACGAGCGGATTCTGGCAGCACAGAAATTTGCTGCTGTTTTCATCCGCAGCCTTACCTCCACCACTCAGAATGCTTCCGAGCTCCTTATTGATTGGGCAGAGTACATCGAATTATATGCAAAAGTAATCTTTGTGCGCGTGGCGGATGATTCAAATGCTTTTGTGATTTTCGAGACACTTAATGATCGTGGTGTCGAGCTGTCGATTGCAGACCTATTGAAAAACTATCTCTTCGGCCACTCTGGTGAACGAGTCGAAGAAGCCCAGTCCAACTGGAACAAAATGCTTGGCGCATTGGAAACTGTTGGAGGTGATGATGTGCTTCTCAGCTACATCCGCCAAACTTGGTCAGCTGAAAATGGCATTACACGCGAGAAGGAGCTATTTGGAGCCATTAAGGCGAAGATGGTCAGCGAGCAGATAGCCATAGATTTCGGGAAGGGACTTGCCACCAATGCAAAACTGTATGCAGCGATGCTCAATCCGAAGCACGAGATATGGAATCAGTATGGAGATACAGCCCGTGGTCATATTGAAACTCTTGCCAATCTTCGTCTCGAACAATTCCGCCCTCTTTTGTTTGCAATTATGCGTTCCTTCAAAGGTGGCGAAGTTGAGAAGGCTTTGCGCTATCTCGTCAGCTGCTCAGTACGCTTCCTGATTCATGGCGGGTTGGGAGGTGGTACCCTAGAAAAGAACTATTGTGATTCCGCGCAGAAGGTGCTTCGTGGCGATATCAGAATTGCTGCTGCACTCGCTGGCGAGCTCAACAAAGTAGTTCCAACAGACAGCGAATTTCTTGCCTCTTTTGCCTCCGCACGTGTGTCAAAAGCCTACCTTGCCCGCTATTACTTACAGGCACTTGAACGGCAAGCGTCGGGTGAGGCACAGCCGGAACTGGTGCCAAATACGAATGCCAATGAAGTGAATCTTGAGCATGTGCTTCCTCAAAACCCGTCTCCCGCGTGGGGCCAGATTGAGGGTGAGGTGGCTGATGCCTTTTTTAATCGTCTTGGCAACCTTGCCTTGATGAAGCAGTTGATCAATTCAGATATTGGTAACGCTGGGTTTGATGCCAAGAAAGGAGCGTTGGCCGACTCTCAATTCGCGCTGACGAAGAAGATTGCGGGCAACGATAATTGGATGCCCACAAATATAGAAACCCGTCAGAAGGAGCTTGCTGTTCTGGCGATTAAGGCTTGGCCCATATCGGGTTTTTGATGATTTCATCGGGAAATTGCAAGGTGCCGGGCTCGAATTGTTTTCTTGATCGCAAACGAATCAAAAGTACCGCCAATATCCACATCGACCACTACCAGCGCGGCGGCGCGCTGAACGAAACCATCCGTCTGATGGCCGAGATTGACCGCGTGATCGAAACCCACGTCGGCTGGCCGGGTGCGTTTCAGGCATCGGCTGGCGAGTTTGCAAAATGAGTTTAGCCTACAGCCACTAATTGCAAGATATTTATGTATATAATTCAACCGGCTGCATTAAAAAGTTGGTTAGAGATACAGTCGTTTAACTAATTAGCAAAGGCTAAAAATGGAACCTATCGGAACCCCGGAAATCCGGGTGAGAATTGAGCGGGACAACCCATGGTGGGATGATGCCGCGCCAGAGATACCTGAATCTAAATATCAGCGTAGAGTTTATTACGCTACGTTTATGTCGCTTGCATTGAATTTTGATGTGAAACGCGCTGCCATTTTACTGGGCCCGCGTCGCGTAGGTAAGACTGTAATCGTTAAGCAATTGATACATGATGCAATAAAGAGCGGGGTTGATCCAAAATTAATTCTTTACGCAAGCATAGATGCTCCTATTTATTCTGGTATTTCCCTCGACAAATTTATTGACTTCCTACCTCACGATTCAGGGGATAAACGGCGTTTAGTAATTTTTGATGAAATTCAATATTTAAAGGATTGGGAAATCCACCTAAAAGACTTGGTCGATAGTTATCCGCAAACGAAATTTGTAGCATCTGGATCAGCGGCGGCTGCTCTTCGCTTAAAGAGTCGGGAATCTGGGGCTGGGAGATTTTCTGAGTTCATGTTGCCACCGCTAACTTTCTACGAATTCTTGAAATTCATCGGCGATGACGAAAAACTAATTACGGTAATAGGCCCAAATCAGTATGAAGCTAAAGATATTGATGCACTCAATTCCAAATTCGTCGATTACTTGAATTTTGGTGGTTATCCGGAGGCTGTCCTAAATCCATCGGTCAGGATGAATGCGGAGCAATTCATAAGAAACGACATCATTGATTGTTGGCGGCGGTGTAAATCCGCGTAAATCTGGCGCAGTTTGAATGCTGGGTCGGCAGGCAGCACAAAGGGCACTTTCGTGCCCTTTGCTTTG
>MGXK01000130.1 GCA_001802375.1 Gammaproteobacteria bacterium RBG_16_51_14 | reverse complement strand
AATACAACAGTATCTAGCATTTTGATGCTCATTAACTAATCCTCCGGATAGGCAGTGACAAACCGTGTCACTTCTTCACCATGCAATATTACCCACACGGTAATTATAGCTGCCGAACGACCACTCGGTCCCGTGATTGTTCCACGGATTTCATATTTCTTTCCATATTCTGTTTCTTCGATCTCTTTAGCGTCCTGCCCAAGTAGCTCCCGAAAATCGCTGTTGAGAACTTTCCAATCATCCTGAGTGTATCCAAGGGAACGAAAAAACACTGCCTTGTATCGTCCTATTGAATGGATCGGGGAAAGCAAATAGCTTTCCAGTTTCTCCCTCGGTATGATTGCTTTATCCTTATTCGGTAATCTCACAATCTGATTTCCGCACGTACCTTATTCTTTTGGCTAACAGTATATTATCCGGAATCCGCATTATTGGTGATAAGCAGATTCTGCTTATCACTGTTAACATGGGAATGTCAGAAAAAGATTAGCACATCGGGATAACACCAGCGAGGTCTGTGCTTTAAGTTCCCTTATGCCTTGCTGTTCAGTTCATAATCGATAGCGGAAAGCGCACATGGACCTCGGTACCCCCTTGAGGGGTGTGAGTCCTGTGACAAATTCGCCGGGAGCGAATTTGTTTGATATAACCGATTTGAAGAATTTATGGGCTTGCTTCCATCAATACACACTGTAATCTATCCGGCATGAAAATCCGGTTTACAAAAATGCACGGTCTCGGCAACGATTTCGTGGTTTTCGATACCTTTGAACAGGCGATCAACCTGACGGAGGATCAGTTGCGCTACATCGCCGATCGGAATTTCGGGGTCGGCTGTGATCAAATCCTGATGCTTGGCCCTGCGGAGCGCCCGGATGCCGATGTATCGTACCGGATCTTCAATGCCGATGGGGGTGAAGTCGCACAGTGTGGTAACGGCGCGCGTTGTGCGGCCAGGTATCTGCGTGATCGTGGCCTTGTCAGCAAGGACGAGATCGTTGCCAGTACCCGAAACGGGGTGCTGACGCTCTATCTTGAAGATAATAACCTGGTCCGTGTGAACATGGGGGTGCCTGCGTTTGAGCCGGAGTCCATTCCAATCAATGCCACTGCCAGGGCCGCACACTATACCTTGACACTCGACGCTGACGATATTTCGGCCAGTATCCTGTCCATTGGGAATCCCCATGCCGTCATTATCGTGGATAATGTTGCAGAGGCCCCGGTACGGACACTGGGTCCGCAGGTACAACAACATGCATTATTTCCGGAGGGTGTGAATGTTGGTTTTATGCAGATTGTAGATAATTCACATATTCGCCTGCGTGTTTTTGAACGGGGTGCCGGGGAGACGCTGGCCTGTGGCAGTGGCGCCTGTGCCGCCGTGGTGGCGGGATGCCAGGATGAACTCCTGCAGGGGACCATCGATGTCGAACTGAAGGGTGGGAATCTGGCCATCACCTGGGGGGGGGAAAGCAAACCAGTCTGGATGGTGGGTCCAGCGATAACCGTATATGAAGGGCGGATTGATCTATGAGCACACAGGATAAATCGAAACCGGGTCCCAACAGATTATCAGCCGCACTGGTTGCAGATTATCTGCGGAATAATCCAGGGTTCTTCAATGATTATCCTGATTTACTTGCCGATCTGGAGATCCCGCATGATCGCGGCGAGGCCATTTCCCTATTTGAAAGGCAGCTCTCCGTTTTGCGGGAACAGAATCAACAAACCAGAAGGAAGTTGCATGAACTGATTGAAATCGCGCGCCAGAATGAGGAACTGGCCAGACGCATGCATCAACTGGCGCTGACGTTGATGGATACTGCTGAACCCGGGGACATCATAAAGACGCTTTATGACAACCTGAGAAAGAATTTCAGGGCGGATCGGGTGGTGTTGCGCCTGTTTGCCGACCCGGCATTTATTGATACCTATGCAGGAGACGAATTTGCCGGTAGCGATTCACCGGAGCAATCCTTATTCAAGTCCATTATTGACAGGCGCCTGCCCCTGAGCGGCCGTTTGAAACATCAGCAACAGGTTTACCTGTTCGGGGATGAGGGTGATGACATTGCCTCAGCAGTCATGGTGCCACTGCATGGCGAAGGCTGGGGCGGGATACTGGCGATCGGCAGCCTTGACCCGGAACGCTTCCAGCCTGGCATGGGCGTGGAATTACTTGCCAACCTGGGGGAGGTGCTCAGCTTTGTGATTAAACCCTGGATACTGGAGAAGTGAATATGGGTCAATGGGCAGTTGCCAGTGGTCAGTTGTCATTGAACCCTGAACCTTGATAAATTCAAACAACGTATATTTTCGGTAACTACAATATAAATAATTAACATAATAAATAATTGTGGGCTTTGACGTCAGTCAACATACAACCACCAGAAAAGTTGTGTGGCTTACAATGAAAAATTAACCGGCGAGAGAATGTTTTGGTCACACGCTTACGCTTCAACCTGCCAATCTGTTTTGTTCTTCTTATCATCATTGGTATGCCTGTACACGCCATCGATGATTTCAATGGCCTCGGTGACCTGCCCGGGGGGCCCTTTGACAGCGAGGCCTATGGCGTCAGCGCCGATGGTGCCGTGGTGGTGGGCTATGGTAATAGTGCCGGCGGACCAGAGGCCTTCCGCTGGGAGAGCAATGTCATGACCGGCCTCGGTGACCTGTCCGGGTTTGGTTTTTGGAGTATCGCTTTTGACGTCAGTGCCGATGGCGCCGTGGTGGTGGGTGAAAGCTTAAATGGCCTCTTTAAGCTTGAGGCCTTCCGCTGGGAGAGCAATGTCATGACCGGCCTCGGTGATCTGCCCGGGGGGAACTTTAAAAGTAGGGCTACAGGCGTCAGCGCCGATGGCAGCGTGGTGGTGGGCTATGGCACGAGTGCCAGCGGACTGGAGGCCTTTCGCTGGGAGAGCAATATCATGACCGGCCTCGGTGACCTGCCCGGGGGGACCTTTGAGAGTGTGGCCTTTGGCGTCAGCGACGATGGTACCGTGGTGGTGGGCTATGGTAATAGTGCCAGTGGGAAAGAAGCCTTCCGCTGGGAGAACAATATCATGACCGGTCTCGGTGACCTGGCCGGGGGAAGCTTTGAAAGTTTGGCCAATGGCGTCAGCGATGATGGCACCGTGGTGGTAGGCTATGGCACGAGTGCCAGCGGAGAGGAGGCCTTCCGCTGGACCCAGGCAACCGGCATGCAATCCGTGGTTGACTGGCTGGCCGGTGCAGGCGTTACCGTCACTGGTTGGTCACTTACTAGAGCTGGTGGTGTCAATGCGGATGGGTCCGTGGTGGTAGGCTATGGCACGAGTGCCAGCGGACGGGAGGCCTTTATTGCCCGCGTCACCACTACCACTAGCCCGCCCACGCCGGGTTTAATTGGACTCACCAGTTTTACCAGGAGTCTCGGTAGCACAGCAAGCACGCTGAATGCCGGGAATTTTCTTGCCTCTTTACCCCTGAACGGAAATCACAATCGCCCGCTTCTGGCACATCCGGAATTAAACAGCCGTTCTTGTACCTGGGCCAACGGTGACCTTGCCCACTATGGCCGCAACAATGACGCCGATGTAGCACTTGCCGAAGTCGGCGGCTGCTATGACCTCCTCCCACAACAGTTGCGACTCGGTGCCGGTATTGGCAAGAGCTATGTCGATCAAGACCTCGCCTTTAATGGTAAGAGTGACCTGAATGGTGAATACATCATTACCGAAGTTGATTACCAACCTGCCACACTTCCCGTTATTGCCTCCATTACCGGTCTTTATGGTCGTTGGGATGCCAATGTTAACCGTGGTTATCTCAATGCCGGTAACCCTGACCAATCCAATGGGTATACCGATATTGAGACTACCTCTGTACGAGCCCGGGTTGACTTACCTGATGCCATGACCATTAAGGATGTCGGTATTACACTTCGGATGAGTTATACCCTCAACCATGTTGATGTCGATAGTTATACCGAAACCGGCGGTAGTTTTCCCGCTCGCTTCAATGATCGCTCCCATACGACACAGGAGGTTCGCTTTGGTGTAGATGCGGTAAAAAAACTCACCGAGCGGACCCGTCTACGTGGCCTGGTCGAAGGGGTGCATCGTTTTGATGATGATCCTGACCTCAGTGGTCAGGTCATCGGACTCTTTTCATTCTCTCTCCCCGGTACTGACAATGAACAGACCTGGGCACGGATTGGGGCCGAACTTGAACACCGTTTTAGAAAAAACATGGTGCTCTCTGTCTCGTTGATGGGTTCCAGTGAGGGCGAAGACCCGGACGTTTCTGGGGGGCTGAGTCTTAAAATGACGTTCTGATTATTATAAACTATAAAATATTTTTGAAGTGTTGAACGTCCGGTAAGGGTCAACGGCAGTTCATCATCGAACACTGTCTGTCAGATCAAGTCCTGATCGCGACAAATTATTTATACATTGAATAATTGGTTTATAATGACTGAATATTTTGCAGCACCTGCTTATCACGATCTCAGCGGCAAGTTTTAACGCGCCGTTACACTTTGAACCCTGAACCTTAAAAGTATCGGCCTATGCACCAGAACGAAACGGATCGGATTGATGAATTTATCGATTCGTTACACCACCTCTCCCCGCTGACACGCAAGGCCTACCGGCGTGATCTCAATGTACTGACGGAGTTTTGTGACCTCGAAACAATAGAATACTGGCGTGAACTGGACGGACGCCGCCTGCGCGGGTTCGTTGCCTGGCGGCACCGCCGTGGTATCGGTGGCCGCTCCTTGCAGAGGAACCTTTCCGCCATCCGTGCATTTTACCGATTCCTGCTTGAAGCCGGTGTCGTATCACTGAATCCGGCGCAGGGGATATTCCCGCCAAAATCACCCCGGCATCTGCCCAGGGTGTTGGATGCCGATCAGACGGCACGTCTGGTCGAGATCAGGGAGGATGATGTCCTGGCGATCCGTGACAAGGCCATCCTGGAATTGATGTATTCTTCCGGATTGCGGCTGGCCGAGGTCGTGGGCCTTAATCGGGCCAATCTTGATCTTGCTGATGCCATCGTCACGGTGACAGGCAAGGGTAGAAAAACGCGCTCGGTTCCGATTGGACGCCATGCCATCAGCGCACTCAAACAGTGGCTGAAAAGCAGACAGGGGCTGGTTAGTGATGATGAAACGGCCGTCTTTGTCAGTCGTCGCGGGAAACGTATTGCCCCCCGCACCATACAGCTGCGGCTGAAGCAATGGGCCATCCGGCAGGGACTATCCTGTCATGTCCACCCGCACATGCTCAGGCATTCCTTTGCCAGTCATCTGCTGGAGTCCAGCGGTGACCTGCGCGCGGTACAGGAACTGCTGGGACATGCCGATATCAGCACGACCCAGGTGTATACCCATCTTGATTTCCAGCATCTCGCCCGGGTCTATGATGATGCCCATCCCCGGGCGAAAAGGAAAAAGGCTGATTTTTGACTATTTCCCGGTTTTTTTCTGCCTTGAAATATCCCGTTCTGCCCGCATGTTCATGTACAATTCGCCTTCCCTGAAGCTACAGGAGCAAACTATTGCAGCAGTTTACAGGAACCACCATCCTTTCCGTGCGCCGGAATGACAGGGTTGTCATTGGCGGCGATGGCCAGGTGTCACTGGGTGATACGGTGATGAAAGGTAATGCACGAAAGGTGCGGCGTCTGTTTAATGATCAAATTGTCGCGGGTTTTGCCGGCGGTACAGCCGACGCATTTACCCTGTTTGAACGATTTGAGGGTAAACTCGAAAAACATCAGGGGAACCTGATGCGTTCAGCGGTGGAACTTGCGAAGGACTGGCGTACCGACCGGATGCTCAGGCGTCTTGAGGCCATGCTCTGCGTCGCCGATAAAACGACATCACTGATTATCTCTGGCAACGGTGACGTGATCGAACCTGAAAACAATATCATGGCTATCGGTTCCGGGGGTGCTTATGCCAAGGCTGCGGCCTGCGCACTGCTGGAGAACACCGGGCTGAATGCACGTGAAATTGTCGAACAATCACTCAAAATAGCAGCCGAGATCTGTATTTACACGAATACGGTACTGACCATAGAAGAACTGTAGCCGGCAGGAATCATACTGGTTACGCCCCTATTTTTTATTCAATTGCATTGTCATGACTGAACTTACCCCACAGGCAATCGTTACCGAACTGGATAAACATATTATCGGGCAGGAGGCAGCAAAGAGGGCCGTGGCCATTGCCTTGCGAAATCGCTGGCGCCGATCCAGGGTCGATGAAAGCCTGCGTAATGAAATTACTCCAAAGAATATATTGATGATTGGGCCGACCGGCGTCGGCAAAACAGAGATTGCAAGGCGACTGGCAAAACTGGCCAACGCGCCGTTTATCAAGGTTGAAGCGACCAAGTTTACCGAAGTGGGATATGTTGGCCGCGATGTCGAATCAATAGTACGTGATCTGATCGATGTTGCAATCAAGCAGACACGCGAGGTCGAACTGGGCAAGGTACGCCACCGGGCGGAACATGCTGCAGAGGAGCGTGTCCTGGATATTCTGTTACCACGGGCAAGGGTGCTGGGTGAGCCTGAAGAAGAGCCTGCCACCAGCACGACCCGTGAGAAGTTTCGTGAAATGCTGAAACAAGGCAAGCTGGCGGAAAAGGAAATTGAAGTTGAACTGAATATGCCGTCCATTGGTGTTGAAATCATGGCCCCGCCGGGCATGGAAGAAATGACCGGGCAACTGCAGAATCTGTTTCAGAATATGGGTGGCGGCAAAAAACGTAATCGCAAACTCAAGGTAATGGAAGCCCTTAAACTGCTGGCGGAAGAAGAGGCCGGTAAATTAATCAACGAAGATGAATTGAAATTACAGGCCATAGAAAGTGCTGAACAGAACGGCATCGTTTTTCTTGATGAGATAGACAAGGTGACAAGGCGGTCGGAAACCAGCGGTCCTGACGTATCCCGTGAAGGGGTACAACGTGATCTGCTGCCCCTGGTGGAAGGCTGTACGGTTTCGACCAGGTACGGTATGGTCCGGACCGATCATATCCTGTTTATTGCATCCGGTTCCTTTCACCTCTCCAAACCCTCGGATCTGATCCCGGAACTGCAGGGTCGCCTGCCGATCCGGGTAGAACTCAATGCCCTCGGTGTGGAGGATTTTATCCGTATATTGACCGAACCGGATGCCTCCCTGACTGAACAATACGCTGCGTTGATGGCAACGGAGGAACTCAGGCTGGAATTCCGGGAAAACGGCATCGTCCGCATTGCGGAGATCGCCTGGCAGGTTAATGCCTCAACCGAAAACATCGGGGCCAGGCGATTATACACAGTCATGGAACGCTTGCTGGAGACGCTTTCATTCGAAGCAGCAGAAAAGAAGGGTGAAACCATCATTATTGATGCAGATTATGTGGATGATCATCTGAATGAACTCGTCCAGAATGATGATCTGACCCGCTATATACTGTAGCGCATGACTGAAGTGTGAAATGGTCAGGGCAATTTAATCTTCAGGCTTCACGCCAGGATCAAAAAAGTGCAACGTCCGATCTCGATAAATCTGCATAAAAAATCCCGGATCCTCGAGATCCGGTTTGAGGAGGGCGCGGCATTTGAATTATCCTGCGAGTTGCTGAGGATAAAGTCCCCTTCGGCCGAGGTCAGTGGACATGGGCCTGGACAGGAGGTCCTGCAACTGGGCAAGGAGGATGTCAATATCACGGAAATAGAACCGGTCGGCAATTATGCCATCAAGCTGGTTTTTGATGATGGACATGATACCGGCCTGTATACGTGGAATTATTTGTATGATCTTGGCCTGAACAGGGACTGGTATTGGCAGAAATATCTACAGGCACTGAAAGATGCCGGTTACAGGCGTAAACGGGATGAGTGAGGCAAAAACCACAGATTTTGGTTTCCAGAGCATTGTGACTGAAGAAAAAGCAGGGCGCGTCGATGAAGTCTTCAGCTCCGTCGCGTCGCGTTATGACCTGATGAACGATGTCATGTCAATCGGGGTGCATCGTCTGTGGAAACGTTATGCGATTTATTTATCGGGTGTGCGTGCAGGCCATCATGTCCTCGATGTGGCTGGCGGGACAGGTGATATGGCAATGTTGCTGGCACGAAAGGTTGGACCTTCGGGCTCGGTGACCATATGCGATATCAATCAGGATATGCTGAGACACGGCAGGGACAGGTTTATCGATGCCGGGATACTGGAAGGCATTGAATTTGTCCAGGGCAATGCCGAGTGTCTTCCCTTCGGCAGGAATAATTTTGATTGCGTCACCATCGCCTTTGGCCTGCGCAATGTGACAGACAAGACGGCAGCGCTTGCCTCCATGTATGACAAGCTGAAATATGGTGGGCGTATCATGATTCTGGAATTCTCATCCGTGGTAATACCGGTATTGAGGGAATTCTATGATGCCTATTCATTCAGGCTGATACCCTGGTTTGGAAAGATCATTGCTGGTGACAAGGCCAGCTACCAGTATCTGGTTGAATCAATACGAATGCATCCTGCCCAGGACAGGCTGGCTGCCATGCTGGAATCGGCCGGCTTCTGTATGGTTGATTACCTGAATCTGTCGGGTGGTATCGTTGCGATCCACAGGGGATACAAGATCTGACCGGAATGGAAACGACAACCGAAAAAACCGGGACAAATTATCTGGTCGAAAAATTCCAGCAGTTAATCAACAAGGCCTTCAGCCTGGATGAACAGACACTCGGGGAGCTGGCTGGATTGGCAGGCAAGGTGATCTCGGTTGAGTTTATTAATACCAGTCTCGTTTTGTATCTGTTCCCGTCGCAACAGGGCATCGAAATACGAACCGGATTTGATGGCGACGTCCATGTACGCATCCGGGGAACGCCCACGGCCCTGTTTGCAATGGTGACAGCAAATGATGGAGTCAGCGCAACCGCAGCAGGCAATATGGAGATCATCGGTGATGTCGGGTTAGGCCAGCGCTTCCAGGCCATACTCATGGGTATCGATATCGATTGGGAAGAATTACTTTCACACAGGGTCGGTGACAGCGTTGCGCATTTGATCGGTAATCTTGTCAGAAAAGGCAGGAGATACATGACGGATGTGCAGCAGACGATCGTACTGGACATCAGTGAATATCTCAGATATGAGAAAGAGGTCTTGCCGGACAGGACCGTTGTTGATGAACTGGTTATTGCAGTCGATGTCATGCGGGATGAAGTTGAACGGATGCAATTGCGATTGAGAAAACTGGAAGAATCCATCGCTGGCGGGTATTGACAAATGTTCAGTCCGGGTCAGATTTTCAGGATACTTACGATTCAGCGCGTACTCATCCGGCATGGACTGGATGAGATAATCTTTGCGACCCACCTTTTTCGACCGATACGCTTTGTTTTCTATCTGCTGCCCTGGAACTGGTTTCGTCGTGTCCATGAACCGAGGGCGGAACGCCTGCGGCGGGTACTTGAAGAGTTAGGACCTATCTTTGTCAAGTTCGGGCAGATCCTGTCGACGCGGCGTGATCTGCTGCCTGCGGACATTGCTGAAGAGTTTGCCAGGTTGCAGGACAGGGTTCCTCCATTTCCGGGCAGAGTGGCACGCAGCATCATTGAAAAAGCCTATGAAAAAACGCTGGATGAAGTTTTTCTGGAATTCGATGAAACACCGCTCGCATCGGCCTCGGTCGCACAGGTGCATGCCGCCAGACTGAAGGATGGCAGGGATTTCATCGTCAAGGTTATCCGTCCCGGTATTGAAACAACCATCCGTCGCGACCTCGAACTGATGTATTTCCTCGCCAAAAAGGCAGACATCTATTACTCGAAGGGCAGACACCTTCGTGTAAGCAGCGTGGTAAAAGAGTTCGAAAGGACATTGCTTGCTGAACTCGATTTGATGCGCGAAGCAGCCAGTGCCTCCCAGTTACGCAGAAATTTCATCAATGAAAAGCAATATTATGTTCCCGAGGTCAATTGGGATCTGACCCGCCGCAATGTACTGGTGATGGAGAGGATATCGGGGATTCCGGTCTGGGATATCAATGGATTGAAAAAGGCCGGTATCGATCTTAAATGGCTGGCTGAGTATGGTGTAGAGATCTTTTTTACCCAGGTATTCCGCGACAGTTTTTTTCATGCCGATATGCATCCAGGCAATATTTTTGTTGAATGGTCTGATACCGATCAACTGCCGCGTGTCAATGTCGTTGATTTCGGCATTATGAGTTCATTAAACGAGTTTGATCAGCGTTATCTGGCAGAGAATTTTCTTGCCTTCCTGAACCGTGACTACCAGCGGGTAGCGAAATTACATATCGAATCCGGCTGGGTCCCGACAGGTACCCGTATGGATGAATTTGAATCTGCGATCCGGACGGTCTGTGAGCCACTCCTTGACCGGCCAATGAAGGAAATCTCATGCGGCGATATACTGCTGCGTTTATTCCAGACGGCACGCAGTTTCAATATGGAGATCATGCCACAACTGGTTCTACTGCAGAAAACCATTGTTAATATCGAAGGAATAGGGCGGCAGTTATATCCTGATCTTGATCTATGGAAAACAGCACGGCCGCAGCTGGAACGGTGGATGAATGATCGGGTTGGTGTCAGGGGGGTGATCAAGGGTGTGATGGAGAATATCCCGCTGTGGCTGGATCGACTCCCGGGTCTGCCGGGCAAGGCCATCGATGTTATCGAGCACCTGCATGATGGCAAGATTCAACTGGAAAACAAGTCAAGGGATATTGAAAAACTACGTCATGAAATGCGTATATACAACAAGCGTACTGTCCGTGCGGTCATCGGTTCCGGATTTCTGCTGAGTGCAGCGATCATCTTTGGTCTGGATAATTATGTTCCGGCAATGTTTGCAGGTGCACCCGTTGTTGCCTGGGTGGCGGGTATCATAGGGATTACTCTGCTGATTTTATCGACCGGTGAGTAATCCGCTTCAGTACCCGCCTGCCGGAGGGTCACATTTTTGTCAGTCTGCAGATTCTATCGTTAGATAATTCTTATAGTCTCGCCGTACCAGGCGGAATCAGAAATAATAGAGTCTTGTTCGTCCGGTCTGAAGCAAGCCGTAGCTTGAAAAAGTAAACTTACAGGGTTTTCATTACTTCATTCGCTGCGGTTACTGTTCTGGTGATATCTTCCTTCGTATGCGCTGAGGAAACAAAGCCCGCTTCAAAGGCGGAAGGTGCAAGGTAGATACCTTTTTCCAGCATGCCATGGAAGAACTTCCTGAATCTTTCCTGATTGCAGTTCATCACCTGGGCAAAGGAAGTGATGGTTTTATCTTCACTGAAAAATAATCCGAACATGCCTCCGACCATGTTGGTCGTGAAAGGAATGCCAGCACCCATGGCTTGTTCTTGCAGACCATTGACCAGAGTCCTTGTGGTTTCTGTCAGTGCTGCAAAAAAACCAGGGGCAGAAATCAGGCTGAGCGTCGTTAACCCGGCACTCATGGCAACGGGATTACCAGACAACGTACCCGCCTGATAGACAGGACCATCCGGCGCGATCTGGTTCATAATATCCTCGCGGCCACCAAAGGCACCGACCGGCATCCCGCCGCCAATCACCTTGCCGAGTACCGTCAGATCCGGGGTGATATGGTAAATGGACTGGGCCCCGCCCAGGGCGACCCGGAAGCCGGACATGACTTCATCAAAGATCAATACGCTTTCATGTTGATCGCATACCTTTCGCAGCGTGTTCAGGAATTCCGCGCTGCCCGGTACGCAATTCATATTACCGGCGACGGGTTCAACAATGATCGCGGCAATCTGATCGCCGATATCTGCAAATACCGTTTCGACCTGTTCCGGGTCGTTATAGGAAAGGGTGATGGTGTGGCGGGCCAGATCAGCAGGTACGCCGGGTGAAGTCGGGACACCCAGGGTCAGGGCGCCGGAACCGGCCTTTACCAGCAGTGAATCCGCGTGGCCATGATAGCAACCCTCAAATTTGACGATCTTGTCCCGTCCTGTAAATCCCCGTGCCAGCCGGATGGCGCTCATGGCGGCCTCCGTGCCGGAACTGACCATGCGGACCTTGGCGATGGAAGGGACGAGTTCGCAGATTTTATCCGCCATCTCCGTTTCAATCTCGGTCGGTGCGCCAAAACTCAGTCCATCGGCAACGGTTTCCTGAACATTGAGGATGACCTCGGGGTGGGCGTGTCCCAGGATCATCGGTCCCCAGGATCCGACGTAATCGATATATTTCCTGTCTTCCGTATCGTAGAGATAGGCGCCGTTTGCCCGTTTGATAAATACAGGCACACCACCTACGGATTTGAATGCACGTACCGGGGAATTAACGCCACCGGGGATGTGCTGCTGTGCTGCCGCAAAGAGTTCTTTACTCATGAATGATGATTCTCCCTGTAGGTATCGAATATCTGGTTAAAATTACGGGCCGCCTGTTCAGGGTTATCTTCTCCATAAATACCGGTAATAATTGCCAACAGGTCAGCCCCGGAGCGGACCAGGATACCGCCATTTTCCTGTGTGATGCCGCCGATGGCAACCAGCGGAATATCAAGCATGTCTTTTGCCCGGACAAGCAATTCAGGCAGGGCACGCACGGCGCCGGGTTTTGTCCTGGAGGGAAAAAATGAGCCAAAGGCCACATAGTCGGCCCCCTGATCGCGTGCCAGCAATGCATCAGGCAGGCGGTTGTAACATGAAACGCCGATGATTGCAGCGGAACCAAGCACTTTTCTGGCGGACGCGAGACTCACATCGTCCCTGCCCAGATGCACGCCATCGGCCCCGATGTTTTGCGCAAGTTCGAGATCATCATTGATAATAAACGGTACCTGCCAGGCTGCACAGAGTTTGTGCAACTGATTTGCGCGGTATATCCGCAGTTCCGGATCCGTTGCCTTGTCCCGATACTGGAGCATGGCGATACCGGCATGTAATATCCTTTCAGTAATATGGAACAACTGCACTGAATCCAGGTCCTGGCAGTCTGTAATGGCGTACACGCCTCGGACAGGGACGTTCATTTCCCGAATAATTTACGGTCCGGGTGGTGCCAGAAGAACCTGTCAGGGTGTAACTGCCCCTTGCCGTGCTGAATTCCATGCTTCAGTGTATTCCAGGTATATTGCTGTGCCAGCGGCACTGCCGTATTGATATCGTTACCCCGTGCGAGCAGGGCGGTTATTGCAGAAGAGAGGGTACAGCCGGAGCCATGGTAGCGTCCGGGAAGGCGTTCCCAGGCATATGACTGGCAGTCATTTTCCTTTGCATAGAGGTGATTGATAACCTCTGATGTCGATTCTTCCGCGTCTGTGACAAGTACATACCGGCAACCACAGGCAAGTAGTTTTTTTGCCGCGAGTGCAGGTTCGTTTTCCCCGGTGAGTTGAATCGCCTCTTCTCGATTGGGGGTGACGAGTGTCGTCAGTGGCAATAATATGGAGCAGATCTGTCGGCCCAGTTCATCATCAGCAAAGGTATGCCCGGTGGTGGATCGAAGTACCGGATCCAGTACAACGGGAAAGTTTTGTCGTGTGAGCATATGGTGTATTGCACGTATGAGTGAGGGATGCCCAATCGCACCTATCTTGCAGGCACTGATTTGCATATCGGCCAGGATGAGTTGCCCCTGCTCAATAAAATCATCCTCCCGTTGCGGTCGATGGCTGCTGAAAGTCTGTGTGTTCTGCACCGTGAGTGAGGTAATGATGCTGGCTGCACATACACCGAGGCTGGTGACAGTTTCAATGTCTGCCTGAATGCCAGCGCCACCGGTAGGATCATGACCGGCCAGGATCAGTACCACCGGTTTTGTGGGATGCGTTATGTTCATGTGAGATAGAATACAGAATCGGGAGGTCAGTAAACAGGCGTCGCTTTCAGGATCTCCATCTGCGGGTTTATCACGTGTTGTTATCCTATGTAGAAGCAACTATACAGACGTGTGACATGAGTTATTGCAGATAAAGTACTGGTTTCCCGGCTGTTGATATTATCTGCGAAACGGGATGGGGGGATATTTTTCTTGACGATAATCTGATTACGGTGCGCGCAATGAGGATTTTGTGATGGCAGAAATGCAGGTTCCTTCCTTTCTTCCTGTGACTTGTCTTATCTATTCCTGCGGTTACTGGTTATTTCATGTGTGGTGCCTGTTCAGGTCCTGGTTCGTTTTCATCAGACGGGGACTGGAGTAATACGCCTTTCCTCCTTCCTTTAACAAGATCCTGGACAAATCCGATGATGTTCTGGATCCCGCGCCATATTCTTGGCA
The DNA here is from genome assembly GCA_001802375.1 of Gammaproteobacteria bacterium RBG_16_51_14. Lineage (GTDB taxonomy): Bacteria > Pseudomonadota > Gammaproteobacteria > Eutrophobiales > Eutrophobiaceae > RBG-16-51-14. The sequence continues at coordinate 11,506 of MGXK01000130.1, read as the reverse complement.
GGAGCCATATCATCACGCCGATAAATATAATCAACAGGCCAAGAAAAACCCAGGGATGATTGATTGCCGTCCAGAGGCCGGCGATCACCATTAGATCCTCGCTGATGGATGCTACCCAGTTACTGATCGGCTCGGGTGAGGTATTGATCAGGATCCGGCTGCCGGCTTTGGTGGCATGAGTGGCGGCGGTTAATGACCCACCGACCAGAAAGGCAGCAAGTTCCACAACAGGCGTCGTATCACCCACTGCGCCCATGGCCAGGACAGCGCCAAGCGGGATGCGGATAAACGTATGCACCGTATCCCAGGCAGTATCAACGCCGGGCGTTTTGTCTGCAAAAAATTCAATGCAATACATCAGTCCTGCTGAAAACATCACCAGTGGATCGGTAACGACCTCGAGTTCTGCGGGAAGAAGGATATGGCCAGTACTACCAAGATAACCAAGCATGAAGACGGCCGCATACAGATTAATGCCGCTGGCCCAGGCTGTGCCCATGGTCAGGGCGATGATTTGTACGGTATCCATAATTTTACCCGCAAGGAAATATGGGCACTATAGTAATGAGATTGCCGGTCGCGCAAAAGCCTCCGTTGTGCAGTATAAATAATCCATAAATTACAAACGGTTACCTATTCTATTCGCGAGGGCAAGTAGGATTGCTTTAGATTAGACTCTGACTAATCATTTTTGAAGTGTAGTATGGCTTGACACGTTATGAACCAGACATTAATCTCGCCACTGAATTTTCTGATGATGTCAGTAAATTCACTTATAATAACAACTATAACAAATACAGATTTAAAGCGGCTTCGGCCGCTTTTTTATTTCCCCGCCATTTCGTTATCATTATCATCAATTTCAAATATAGGGCATGATAACCAGAATGATTAGGGCAGGAATCATCGGTGCAACAGGTTATACGGGTATTGAATTATTACGCCTGTTAAACAGCCATCCTTCAGCAAGGATACATACCGTCACATCACGGACCGAACAGGGCAAAACCGTTGCCGCTGTTTTTCCGACGCTGCGTGGTCTGACTGATCTTGAATACCATGGCCCGGAAACTCCCCTGCTCAAGGAATGCAATGTCATCTTCTTTACCACGCCGAATGCAACCGCCATGTATCAGGCCGCAGATCTTCTGGATAACGGGATTAAGATTATTGATCTGTCAGCCGATTTTCGCCTTCGGGATGCAGAGTTATGGAGTAAATGGTATGGCGAGAAACATGCCTGTCCGGATTTGCTGAAAAAGGCTGTTTACGGCCTGCCGGAACTGAACAGGGGGTTGATTTCAGGCGCGTCGCTGGTGGCAAATCCGGGTTGTTATCCAACTGCTGTGATCCTTGCTTTGTTACCACTACTGGAGGCCGGGCTGGTTGACCCGACCAGTCTTATTGCCGACGCCAAATCAGGGGTCAGTGGGGCCGGCCGGCATGCCGTGGTGGCAAATCTTTTTTGTGAAGTGGAGGAGTCATTCAAGGCCTATGCCGCATCAGGGCATCGGCATTTACCCGAGATTATCCAGGCTTTAAATGCAATTGACGGGAATGTGGTCGATATCATTTTTATTCCCCACCTGGTTCCCATGTTACGGGGGATTCATGCGACACTGTATGCGGATATCATAAAAACCGGGGCAGATATCCAGGCTATTTATGAAAACCGGTACAGGGACGAGGCCTTTGTGGATGTCATGCCGGGCGGATCACATCCGGATACACGGTCTGTCCGTGGGACGAATGTATGCAGGATTGCGGTACATCAGCCTGGGCAGGGACATAAACTGGTAGTTTTATCTGTGATTGATAATCTGGTCAAAGGAGCGGCAGGTCAGGCTGTGCAGAATATGAACATAATGTTTGGATTGGAAGAGAGCACTGGATTGTCCGCTCCCGCCTTGTCTCCATAGTACAGGTGATGAACAGTTACACCCCTGCATTTTTCAATATTCAGGCATAGCAATGTCCAGACTGGTTGTTAAAACCCACCGCCCGTTGCAGATATTCCTTGCTATAGTGATCCTGAGCAGCACTTTTACTTTACTGGCTTGGGGTTTGCTCGAAAATGGCCACTGGCACTACATTCGAGCCCAGCTTGCCAGTAACGAGGAAAGTAAATTATTGTGGGATGTGAACCGGAATCTGGAAGAAGAAAATGCGAAATTGAGGGAAAGGTTGATTATCCTGGAACGGGCAACACAGATTGACATGGAAACTACCGCTGGTTTACAGGAAGTGATCAGGACACGGCAGGACGAGGTCTACCGATTAAAGGGAGAACTTGAGTTTTATCAAGGGATTATGGAATCAACCCGTGATTCAAAAGGTCTTAATGTGCAGGGTCTGCACATTGTGGCCCTGTCAGAAAAGCGGTACCAGTACAAACTGGTCTTAACCAATGTCACTAAAAATGATATGGTGGCAAAAGGATTTGTAAAGGTTTTTCTCGAAGGAATGCAGGACGGGAAGCTGCAGGTTCTCAATCTGGAGGAGTTGACTCAGGAACAACCAATAGACTTGTCCTTTAAGTTCAAGCATTTTAAACGTCTGGAAGGCAATCTGGTACTGCCTGATGGGTTTGAGCCTACGAGGGTTATCGTTCAGCTACACTTGAATGAAAATAAAAAGTCCGAGTCTGAAAGAGTATTCGAATGGCCTCTAAAGGCTGGGTTAGGAGGAGGAAATAATGTTGGGGCTGGGCCGTAAACGCAAAGCGACACGTATCGATACCCTGGTAGGTCAGCATACCGAGATCCTGGGTGATATCCGTTTCAGTGGCGGATTGCACATCGATGGGACCATCAAGGGCAATGTCAGGGCTGAGAATGATGGGCGTTCCATGCTGTCTTTAAACGAATGTGGGACCATTGAGGGAGAGGTAAATGTTCCCTATGTCGTACTTAATGGTGTTGTTATAGGTGATGTTCACGGGGTAGAACATGTTGAACTTTCTTCCAAGGCGCGAATCACAGGGAATGTCTATTACAATCTTATCGAAATGGCGATAGGCGCTGAGGTTAACGGGAAGTTAGTGCATACTCAGGAGGCAGAAAATATTCCATTGGCACTGAGTCATGTTGGCCCATTGGAGTCTGCAGATTAACAGTGTAGGGGTGTAAATTGAGATGAACACAGAACAGACAGAGATATATAAACCACTGGAATTTACTGATGCAGCTGCTCTCAAGGTGAGAGAACTGATTATTGATGAGGGCAATGATGCATTAATGTTGCGCGTTTTCATCAGTGGTGGTGGCTGTTCCGGTTTTCAGTATGGTTTCACGTTTGATGAAGAGATCTCGGAGGGCGACACAATAGTTGAAAATGACGGGGTGAAACTCCTGATCGATCCCATGAGTTTTCAGTATCTTGCGGGGGCCGAGATCGATTACACGGAAGGACTGGAGGGCGCCCAGTTTGTGATACGTAATCCGAATGCAACAACGACCTGCGGTTGCGGTTCTTCCTTCTCGGCCTGATTCCCGAACAACCCTTTTAGGTGTGTTGCATACATTCCCGTACCAGGTATTTTTCCATATCCTCACAAGCTAATCAGGCCAGCACACTGATTTAAAGTAACAAATCCCTTCATCAGCATCACTGTTTTCCGTAATGATCTGGACAACAGTCATGATCCTTGCAAGCCACCATTCTGTACAGGTGCCAGTGTTTACCCGGGCATCTGCAATAATTACACAGGGTTCAAAGTATACTTTCCACAACTGATTTATGTACCGATTACAAGGGTGGCATTATTATATAGGTGGCTTACCGTTCTATTGATTACCTTATTGTATGAGCAAAAGTATTTCTGACACCGGCCGTATCGAAGTGACATATCGTCTGGTTTGTGATCCGCATGAAGCCGAAACACTGGCGCGCAAGATCGCTTATGAACAGACGGTCGAGTTGCCTGAGCATATGGTAACCGATCCGGACGTCCTTGAACTGGTGGTCGGTCGAATTGAGTCAGTTACCGTCTCGGATGATCATGCCCTGGCGAGCATCAGTTTCAATCCGGAACTATGTAACAGTCAACTTCCCCAGTTACTGATCCTGATATTTGGCAATGCCTCTATCTTTCCCGGTGTACGGATTGTCGATTTACGTTTACCTCCAGGGTTACTTTCATGTTTTAACGGACCCGGGTTTGGTATTGATGGATTGAGGCATTTATTGGGAGTTTATGACCGGCCGTTGTTGGCAAGTGCCATCAAACCTCGTGGCGCCCCGCTGGATGCAATGGCAAAAATGGCAGGTGCCTTTGCCCGGGGAGGTGGTGACATCATCAAGGATGATCAGAATCTTGTTGATAGTCTGACAGATTTTAAAAAAAGGACAGGGGCATGTTATGACGCAGTCCGGAAAGCGAATGAAGAGTCCGGTCGCAATTGCCTTTATTTCCCCCATGTTTCGGCACCGGTTCAGGAGCTGGAAGGGTATTTTGAATATATAAAGCGCGTCGGAATAAAGGGGGTGTTGTTATGCCCGATGATCCTGGGGCTTGATACTGTCCGCTCACTGGCAAGTCAATATGCCCTGATAATGATGGCCCATCCGGCACTGACGGGCAGTTATACCAACAGTACGGAACAAGGGATTACCCACGAGGTGTTATTGGGGACCTTATTCCGGATGGCCGGTGCGGATATCTCGATATTTCCGAATTACGGTGGACGCTTTTCCTTTTCCCGCACGGAATGTAACGCGATTTGTGAGCGACTGACGGAACCGTTGGCTGGACTGAACACAAGTTTTCCTGCTCCCGCAGGTGGCATGCAATACGATGATCTGCCAGAACTATGCTCCGTCTATGGTGAGGATGCCGTATTTCTTATCGGGGGTTCGCTGCAAGGTCATGATCCGGATCTGGTAGCGGCAACCCGTGCCTTTCAGGATCGGATCCGTGAATATTTTACTGAACGTCTGGAAACACCGGCACAGGAATTTTTACCTGCCTGCGAGATACCCGGAAGTGTCAGGGCAATTGCACAACATCAATTAATTTTTTGTCAGGACTACAACTGGGAGGACAGGGAATCAATTGCCTACAAACCTGACGATGAATTATCTTTTGCAGGTGTCCGGCGCATTGAACTGATGGGTCAACATGGTGAAAAGACAGCCTTCGATCTGCGATATTTTGAAATTGAACCGGGTGGTTACACCAGTCTGGAAAAACACAGGCATGCACATGTTGTCATTGCAGTACGTGGTATTGGCGTTATTATTGCATGTGATCGCTGTGACATAATTCGGCCAATGGACATTGCCTATGTTGCCCCGATGGAAATACATCAGATCAGAAACAATGGAAGTGAGCCATTTGGTTTTTTCTGCATCGTTGATCATGATCGTGATCGTCCGATCGCACCCTGACGTCAAGATACCTTTATTTACATATTAAAATGTTTTCTCCCATCCTGAACTCCAGCATTACGCCTGGTAGCTATCCTTTCAGCATTATCCAGAGACCTGCTACGGACTATCAATTTCCAGGCTTGTAGACAGCCCCCAGCACGACCTTTTTTTTTGCGCCTGTGACAGCAGGGAGGTTGCCCGGTTTCCCGTCAATCCTGCATTTTGCCAGCCATGCAAATGTGATGGCCTCGATGCAGTCGGGATTAAGGCCCTCAATTTCAGTTGATTCTATGATGTATCCGGGCAGGTTTTTATTGATTTCACTGATTAATGCCTTGTTATGCACACCGCCACCACACACCAGAATTTCATTGACCCCAGGCGCATATTCAAGTATCGCATCAACGATAGTCCTTGCAGTCAAGGTCAGTAAAGTTGCCTGAATATCTTCCGGATTCATCCGGGATTTAATCTGGGTCAGACAGGAATCCAGCCACACCAGATTAAAATAATCACGCCCGGTACTCTTTGGCGGGGAGGTCTGAAAATAGGCATCATTCATCAGCACAGTCAGCAGACTGTGTTGAACTTTTCCACTGGCAGCCCAGTTTCCATCCTTGTCCATCGGTAGATTTCGATGATGACTGATCCACTCATCCATCAAGACATTCCCCGGACCCGTATCAAAGCCTGAAACAGGTATGTCTGCATCTGCGGGCAGGATTGTAATATTCGCTATCCCACCGATATTAAGGACTACTCTGTCTTTTTCAGGATGGTGAAATTGAACCTTATGGAAGGCAGGTGCAAGCGGGGCTCCCTGTCCACCTGCAGCAATATCCGCTCTTCTGAAATCTGCGACTGTTGTAATGCCCGTTTTACAGGCAATGAGGTTTGGATCACCGATCTGCAGCGAGTAAGGTTCCGGGGCATTGGGTTTGTGTAAAACCGTCTGGCCATGGCACCCGATTGCGACAACCATCTCCTGACTGATACCGGTTGTATGTAACAGTCTTGTTACTGCATCGGCAAAGAGTCTCCCTAGATGGACATCCAGTTTTGTGATTTCTTCCATTGGTGTGGTTGCGGTGACAGATTGAAGCCGTTTCCGGATTTTTCTGGCAATGGGGTATTGCCGGTACTCAACCAGCACGGTCTGCCCGTTGTTGAATTGAACCAGCGCGGCATCTATTGCATCCATGCTGGTTCCGGACATCAGACCTATAAAATACACGTGCTTCCGTGAGTTGGATGAATCCAATGTTTCAGTTGGAACCTCACCTTGTTTTGCAACTACAGGACAGAACTTCGCAAATCACTGTGTGAGTTAACGGTGATTAATCCTGACTTGGCCGTAATGTTGTCAAGTTCAGCAAGTAACGGTTCAATCTGTGTGGTGAAATGTTTCATTTCTTCCTCAGGTATGCCTGTTGCCTGAGGTAGTTCTACTTTCAGAGGATTGCGATGGACACCATTAACACGAAATTCATAATGCAGGTGAGGACCACTGGCGAGTCCTGTCATGCCAACATACCCGATGATTTGACCCTGTTTGACACGATTTCCTGATCTGAGTCCTTGTTTATAATTAGACAGGTGTGCATAGACGGTGCTGTATTGCCCGCCGTGTTTGAGGATAACTGCCTTTCCTAATCCACCATTTCTGCCAAGATAAGTGACTATGCCATCCCCTGTTGCCTTGACTGGTGTACCACTAAGGGCAGCATAATCTACCCCGCGATGCGCACGCACCTTGTTAAGAATGGGGTGTTTGCGTTTCAGGCTGAATCCGGAACTGATTCGGGTGAAATTGACAGGTGTACGCAGGAATGCCTTGCGCATACTGCGGCCAGTTTCAGAATAATAGTCCGATTGGCCGTCTTCATAGGTATACCGTACGGCCCGATAGGGGATATTCTGGTTGACAAATTCGGCAGCAAGTACCGGGCCTTCACTCACTTTGTTGCCATTTTTATAGCGCTCCTCGTAGATCATGGAAAAGTGATCACCACTCCTGATATCGAGGGCAAAATCAATATCCCAGCCATAGATAGCCACGAGTTGCATGATCAGATTGTCAGAGAGTCCCGCCTCTACACCGGATAAAAACAGGGAATCATCGATAATGACATTCACATGTTTGATACGTATCTCAAGTTCTTCAGTCAGTGTCTCGGCACGAAAGCCATCATCTGTTTTAACGACATGTAAGGTCGTGACAAGGCTGGCTGGATACTTGAGCGACTTGAATTGATTATCATCGATTTGGAACTGGATTACCTGTTCCGGTTGCAGATGTTTTAATACTAATGTGTCTTCCCCCAATGCCATTATTGCATCTAAATCCCGTGCACTCAGATTGAGGCGGCTAAAAATACGGGCAAGGTTGTCACCTTTGCTTACCACCACACTTTGCCATGCGGCTTCAGTCACTTGGTCATTGATGGGATCAATAATTTCTTCCAGTTCAGGAGGTTCAAGGCCTGTGGTCTCGAAAATTTCATTTTCAGGAAGATAAGCAGTGTCGATAACCAGGCCATTGTCAATTGCTGATGGCTCGATAATCCGGTCCTGTTGGGATGTAATAACGGATTTTGATACTGGGGAAGAAGTTGGTGTCAGTTCGGGGGCCTTCATGCCCAGCAATAGCCAGGGTATAACAAGCAGGACGGTCATGAAGGATATACGCGCTAATCCGGCCAGAAACGGATGATCCGGTTCCCACCTGATTTCAGCCTTATAGTCTTTCTTTATATAGGCCCTGTAAGTCACCATGTCATCTCGATAAATTTGCTTAACAATATCCTCTGCTTACCTGGCAGTCAATATATGTATGGACTCCGTGAAAATAAATTGTCTGTGATAAGCTAGGCAGGACTATCAATACAAACAGGGAAAAATTAATGACTTCGGTTGCGGAAGCAATGGTACAAATCAGACGAGGTGCCGATGAAATACTCATTGAAGAGGAACTCATCAAAAAGTTGGAAGAGGGGAGACCTTTGCGCATCAAGGCGGGTTTTGACCCAACGGCCCCGGATTTACATCTTGGGCATACTGTTCTGATTAATAAACTTCGCCAGTTTCAGGATTTGGGGCATGAGGTTATTTTTCTTATTGGTGATTTTACCGGGATGATTGGTGATCCATCAGGTAAGAGTACAACGCGACCACCATTGACGCGCGAGGATGTCGTAGTATATGCAAAAACCTACAAGGAACAGATTTTCAAGATTCTGGACCCTGAAAGGACTCGTGTTGAATTCAATTCCAGATGGATGGATAAGATGGAAGCCGCTGATTTGATACGGCTTGCTTCCAGATATACGGTTGCACGTATGTTGGAAAGAGACGATTTTCATAAACGTTATAGCGGGAATCAGCCAATTGCTATCCATGAGTTCCTCTACCCCTTGGTACAGGGATATGACTCTGTAGCATTACATGCAGATATAGAGTTGGGCGGAACAGACCAGAAATTCAATCTCCTCGTAGGCCGGCAGCTACAGACCGTGTATGGGCAATCACCCCAGGTTGTTTTGACCATGCCGATTCTGGAAGGTCTGGACGGTGTCCAGAAAATGTCAAAATCCCTGGATAATTTTATTGGTATTGATGAATTACCAGTGGAAATGTTTGGCAAGGTGATGTCGATTTCCGATGTCCTGATGTGGCGTTACTACGATCTGTTGAGTTTCCATCCGTTATCGGAAATTGAAAGATTAAAACGTAAGGCAAAGCAGGGTATGAACCCGCGTGATATCAAGATGCAATTGGCGGATGAAATCGTGCATCGTTACCATGGCAAAAGTGCGGCAGAAAGGGCTAAATCAGAATTTATTGCGAGATTTCAAAGGAATGAGCTTCCGGAAAATATAGAAGAGAAAAATCTCGTATCGTCGGACCCTTCTTTGCTACTTGCCCAAGTACTGAAACAGTCAGGATTAACATCCAGTACTTCGGAAGCCCGTCGTATGATTCAGCAGGGGGCTGTCAGGGTCGACGCCGGGCGTGTTGATGATATTGATTGTAAACTCAGAGCAGGCCCGGGTTGTATTTATATCATACAGGTCGGAAAGCGCCGCGTTACCAGGGTTAAACTAACAAGATCAGGTGATCTTCCCCCGTTTTCACGGACACCGGTTTAGCTAAAGCTCTCTGCTGTTCAAATACCATAGGAGCCAGATAATTAATAGCAGAGTGTCTTCGCTGTTGATTATAAAAGACCTCAATATACTCGAAGATCGAAGCCTTTGCCTGTTCACGGGTTGCATAGTGTTCGTGATGCACCAATTCCTGCTTTAATGGACCAAAGAAACTCTCCATGGCCGCATTGTCATAGCAGTTGCCCTTACGGGACATGGAACAAGTGATGTCATTTGACTTGAGCAACTTCTGGTAGTCATCCGAAGCGTACTGGCTGCCCCGGTCAAAGTGCAGTAATAAGCCTGTGACTTTACCACGCCGCCACAGTGCCATAATCAAGGCATCGGCCACCAGTTGCCTGGTCATGCGACGGTCCATCGCCCAACCCACAATGGCACGTGAATACAGGTCCAGTACCACGGCCAGATACAGCCAACCTTCGGTGGTATCGATATAGGTGATATCCGATACCCAGCGTTGGTTGGGAACGGTGGCGGTGAACTGTCGATCCAGAATATTCTCAGCAACCGGGTAGTTGTGCTTTGAATTGGTGGTTGCTTTGAACTTTCGTTGAGTCCTGGCCTTTATGTCATTGTCTCGCATGATCCTGGCACTACGGTGTTTGCCGCAGGTCTCTCCGTCGGCCTGTAAATCAATGTGAACACGGGGCAAGCCATAGGTCTCCCGGCTTGCCTTGTGGATGGCGCGTATCTTGACCAACAGACGCTGGTCTTCCAGCACATGCCGGCTGGGTGAACGCCCTTGCCAGTCATAGTAACCACTGCGCGAGACCTGTAGTACCTGGCACAGCAGGGTAACCGGATAATGGGCCTTCTCCGTCTGAATGAACTGATATCTCATAGTGATTCCCTGGCGAAGAAGGCCGTCGCTTTTTTTAAGATGTCGCGCTCCATCTTTAATCGGTTAACTTCTTGTCGCAGCTGCTGATTTTCTTCCTGGATGGGAAAACTGTTTTTATCTTCAGGATGGCCTGCAGATCCCCTGAGCCAGCGGCTAAGAGATGTCTGGGGAATCCCCAGCTCTTTGGCAATCTGATTGGCACTTTGACCTGTTCGGCGTACCAGGTCGACCGCTTCTTGTTTATATTCAGGACTGAATTTCTTTCTCGTCTTCATTGGGCACCCCTCTTTGCATATTATGCTTGAAAGGTGTCCGGAAAATCAGGGAAAGGGCAGACAGGTACTGCTGTCGCTGGCATACAACAAACACGATCTTGACCTGTGTTAGGGCATAATGTTATCAACATCACTGCAACAGGGGATCAGATTTCTTTAGGTCATCTCCAGGGTTTGACAGGCATGCGATCATTTCCTGTCCCGGCAATAGGGGTATCGAAATAAAACCTTATTAAACAATTAGTTATAATTCTTAAATAGATCACAAAAGTTCGGTTGACCAACTTGCAACTAAGTGTATAATCCCGCGTTCCCGGTTGGGGGTTGATCCAACCCTGTTCTTTAACAATTCCTGATCAAGAAATTTGTGTGGGTACTTATGTCAAGGGCTTGCAGCACCAATAGCTTTTCGGTGGCAAGCAAGCAATTGATCAAGTCAATTTTTGTATAGCCATCGAGCCAAGATTGGCTGCCTATAGCAGCTTCAAACTTTAACTGAAGAGTTTGATCCTGGCTCAGATTGAACGCTGGCGGCATGCTTAACACATGCAAGTCGAACGGTAACGACGGGAACAATCCCTTCGGGGTGAGTTCCTGGTCGACGAGTGGCGGACGGGTGAGTAATACTTAGGAATCTGCCCAGTAGTGGGGGACAACCCGAGGAAACTCGGGCTAATACCGCATACGCCCTACGGGGGAAAGCGGGGGACCTTCGGGCCTCGTGCTATTGGATGAGCCTAAGTCGGATTAGCTTGTTGGTAGGGTAATGGCCTACCAAGGCGACGATCCGTAGCTGGTCTGAGAGGATGATCAGCCACACTGGGACTGAGACACGGCCCAGACTCCTACGGGAG
>MGXK01000129.1:5939-6068 GCA_001802375.1 Gammaproteobacteria bacterium RBG_16_51_14 | reverse complement strand
GTGGGGATCTATTTTGATCAACAATCCGGATCGCCTTGCCGGGTCGTTAAGATACCCCTGGACACCCATGCCAACAGGAATCTGGCCAGGGAGGCCGGACTGCTTCAGGAATTCAGGGAGAGAAACATC
>MGXK01000129.1:5442-5609 GCA_001802375.1 Gammaproteobacteria bacterium RBG_16_51_14 | reverse complement strand
GCAACCCTCGGGTGACTATCTGGCGGTGGACTGGGAACTGGCGAGCAGGCCGTCATTCGGTTTCCTCGACCTGCTTGGCCTGCGGCTGCGTAACCACCTCCTTGATACGGGCATGACCTCATTTACCCGGATTTATGACGACCACATCGACGCACTGGAAGGCTGTC
>MGXK01000129.1:5305-5377 GCA_001802375.1 Gammaproteobacteria bacterium RBG_16_51_14 | reverse complement strand
TCGACCGGGCAGAGTCCTTCAGTGAACTGGCCGAACCCGTATTACAACGGCTTGACAACATCCTCCAGTCCC
>MGXK01000129.1:5034-5160 GCA_001802375.1 Gammaproteobacteria bacterium RBG_16_51_14 | reverse complement strand
AAATAATGGCCATTGGTTCCCGGCTGGCGTCCCTCGGTTGCCGGGTTATTTATGTGGTGCAGGATGTCCGCGGGGCCAGTACCCTGTTTGCAGCGCCCGGCGCAACCGTCGTGCCGGCGCCTCTGT
>MGXK01000129.1:4867-5017 GCA_001802375.1 Gammaproteobacteria bacterium RBG_16_51_14 | reverse complement strand
AAAGTCACCCCGGTGATAAATTATGCCGAGATATTGCTCCGCGCAGGCTATGACGATGTTTCGATATTGTCGGAACTGGTCAGACAGTGGCGCACGATCCTTGCCATGACGGCCCCGGATTTGATGATTGCCGATCATGCGCCGACGGCG
>MGXK01000129.1:4308-4809 GCA_001802375.1 Gammaproteobacteria bacterium RBG_16_51_14 | reverse complement strand
CCCCTCCGGTGCAAAGCCCGTTCCCGAGTTTGCAGGCATGGAGAGAAATTTCACGGGATGAATTGATGAAAATGGATCAAACGGCGTTGACCACGGTAAATCGTGTGCTGGAAGGGTTGGGCTTGTCTCCATGGCAACGATTATGTGAGCTGTTTGCCGGTATCGAGGATAATTTTCTTGCGACCTTCGCTGAACTCGACCACTATCCCCGGCGCAACCAGGATAATTACTGGGGTTTACTGGTTGACAAATATTCCGGGGCAAGCCCGGTGTGGCCACAAGGCGCTGAAAAATACGTATTTGCCTATCTCAAATCAGGCGCTGGTTATTTCAGCCAGGTTTTATCCCGGTTATCGACCGTCGATTGCAATCTTCTTATCTATGCAGACAAGGTGGATGACCATATCAAGAGGCTTTATCAATCGAACAGATTGCTTTTTTCGGACAGGCCCTTGAATATGGGTGCTATCGCCAAACAGTGTGATGCAGTGATTTGTAACG
>MGXK01000129.1:3444-4189 GCA_001802375.1 Gammaproteobacteria bacterium RBG_16_51_14 | reverse complement strand
AGACAACCGGACAAGGTGCTGCGTGAACTCCTTACAAATAAAATCTATACGCAAAGGGCGGCAGGGTTTGCGAAAAAATACAGGGCCTTCGATGCGAGGGCGATGTTGGACAGGGCCGCATCACGGTGCATTGAACTCCTGTCCTGAATACATAACGACTCATGAATATCTTTCCTGAACAATTTGATGTTATCGTTGTCGGTGGCGGTCACGCCGGCACCGAGGCTTCGCTGGCGGCTGCCCGCATGGGGGCGACGACGTTGTTACTGACGCACAGCATCGATACCCTGGGGCAGATGTCCTGCAACCCGGCGATTGGGGGTATCGGTAAAGGCCATCTGGTCAAGGAGATCGATGCCTTGGGTGGCCTGATGGCCCGCGCTGCGGACCGGAGCGGTATCCAGTTTCGCATCCTGAATGCCAGCAAGGGGCCTGCGGTGCGTGCCACCCGTGCCCAGTGTGACCGTACCCTGTATAAAAGCGTCGTCCGTTCTGCCCTGGAAGGGCAGGCGGATCTGCATCTTTTTCAGCAGGCCGTTGCGGACCTGGTAGTGGAGGGCGGGCGTGTCACGGGTGTGGTCACGCAAATGGGGTCCCGTTTCCGGGCGCGCACAGTGGTGTTGACGGCCGGTACCTTTCTCGGTGGCCGCATCCACATTGGTGAGACCAGTTATCAGGGTGGCCGCGCCGGTGATCCACCGGCCAATGCCCTGGCCGAACGCATGCGGGAATTGCCGTTCCGGGT
>MGXK01000129.1:3284-3409 GCA_001802375.1 Gammaproteobacteria bacterium RBG_16_51_14 | reverse complement strand
ACGGCAGGACGGTTGATTTCAGTCAATGCCGGGTCCAGCCCGGCGATGCCCCGGTTCCCGTCTTCTCGTTTCTGGGGCATGCAGGCGAGCATCCCCGGCAGGTCCCCTGTCACATCACGCATACC
>MGXK01000129.1:0-3229 GCA_001802375.1 Gammaproteobacteria bacterium RBG_16_51_14 | reverse complement strand
ACGGCAATATTGAAGGCATCGGCCCGCGCTATTGTCCCTCGGTGGAAGACAAGGTGGTGCGTTTCGCCGATAAGGCCTCACACCAGATCTTTATAGAACCGGAAGGCTTGACTACGGAAGAGATCTATCCCAACGGTATCTCCACCAGCCTGCCGTTTGATGTGCAATGGCAACTGGTGCGTTCCATCAGGGGCTTCGAGCAGGCCCGTATTACGCGCCCCGGTTATGCCATCGAGTATGATTTTTTCGATCCCCGCGACCTGCATCCCTGGCTGGAAACGAAGCCGTTGGCGGGCCTGTTTTTTGCCGGCCAGATCAACGGCACGACCGGTTATGAGGAGGCGGCGGCCCAGGGACTGCTGGCCGGACTGAATGCGGCCCTGCAGGTCCAGGGGCAGGCACCATGGTACCCGCGCCGGGATCAGGGCTATCTCGGGGTGCTGGTGGACGATCTGATCACCCGCGGCACCAGTGAGCCGTACCGTATGTTCACCAGCCGCGCCGAATATCGCCTGCTCCTGCGTGAAGACAATGCGGATCTGCGTCTGACGGAAACCGGGCGTAAACTGGGTCTGGTGAATGACGAACGCTGGCGGTTATTTTCACTGAAACAGGAGGCCATCGTACGTGAACAGGCGCGGCTTGAGGGCATCTGGATCAGGCCTGACACCTTGCCGGCTGCCGAACTCAGCCGGCTGCTGGGACAGCCGCTGCGGCATGAATACAGCCTGTTGCAGTTATTGCGCCGCCCGGAGATCAGCTATGCGCAGTTGATGCAATTGCCCGGTATCGATGCACCTGGTATCGATCCCGGGGTCGCCGGGCAGGTCGAGATACAGGCCAGGTACAGCGGCTATATCGATCGTCAGGAAGAGGAGATCGGCCGCAACCGGGACAATGAGGATACCGTGTTACCGAAGGAACTGGACTATACCTGCGTGCGCGGGATGTCATCCGAGGCCATACAAAAATTGTCTGATCATCGCCCGCACAATCTGGGCCAGGCGTCACGGATCCCGGGCGTCACACCGGCAACCATTTCCCTGTTGCGTATCCATCTCAAGAAAAAATCTGACGTGCTGCCAAAAAGTGCCTGAAACGTGAACGGCAATCCTGAAACCAGGCTGCGTTCCGGCCTGACCACAATGGGTCTTGACCCGGACCAGCATCCCTGTGCGGCCTATCTTGCCTATATTGATCTGCTTTCGCGCTGGAACAAGGCCTACAGTCTCACTGCCATCCGCGGTGCCAATGAAATTATGTCCCGGCATGTGTTGGATGCGCTTTCGATCCTGCCTTATGTGCAAGGACAGCATTGCCTCGATGTCGGTACCGGGGCCGGTCTGCCTGGACTGATCCTGGCGCTGGCCAATCCGGGCCAGCATTGGGTATTGCTGGACAGCAACAGTAAAAAAGTCCGGTTTTTGACCCACGCCGTTATGGAACTGGGGATCCGGAATGCAGAGGTCGTGCGCGCCAGGGCTGAGGACTATCATGCAGATGTCCCGTTTACCACCATCACGGCGCGGGCGTTTGCCGTACTGGGGCTGCTTTATGAACGCACCTGGCGCCTGTTGGCGCAGGATGGCTCCCTGCTTGCCATGAAAGGGCCCGTAACGCCTGAATTAAACGGGGGAATCGCAGAACTGGGCCGACATGGCGTCGTAGTGCAGATACATGAGCTGGCGGTTCCCGGTGTCGATGGCCGGCGAACCCTGCTGGAGCTTCGCCATCCTGATCAGGCGGACCTGGCTATCCCTTTTCCCATTACCGGATTGTCTATGCAATAATAAGCGTCCTCCGTTTTTTGAAAAAGGAATAGTAACCGCAGCAGCATGACCAGAATCATCGCAATCGCAAACCAGAAAGGCGGGGTCGGCAAGACCACGACCAGCGTTAATATCGCTGCCTCCCTGGGCGCAACAAAACGTCGTGTCCTCCTGATCGACCTTGATCCCCAGGGCAATGCCACGATGGGGAGTGGTGTGGAAAAGAACCTGCTTGATGTAACCAGTTATGATGTACTGATGGGGGAAAAGACAGTGGCCGAAGTCAGGGTGAAGTCAGAACAGGGCGAATATGACCTCATCCCGAGTAATGGGGATCTGATCGGGGCAGAAGTCGCGCTGCTGGATGAGATGGCGCGTGAAATCCGTCTGCGCATGGCCCTGGAACCGATCCAGCAGGAATATGGTTTCATTTTTATAGATTGTCCGCCTTCCCTGAACATGCTGACGATCAATGCGTTAGTGGCAGCCGATGCAGTCATCATTCCTATGCAGTGTGAATACTATGCCCTGGAAGGCTTGACTGCATTGCTGGCAACCATCGAAAAAATCCGCAAGTACCTGAATCCGAAATTAAAGGTGGAAGGTCTGTTGCGGACCATGTTCGACCCGCGGAACACCCTTGCCAACCAGGTTTCTGCCCAGTTACTGGAACATTTCGGAGAAAAGGTTTACCGCACCATCATCCCCCGTAATGTACGTCTGGCGGAGGCGCCAAGCTATGGTCTGCCCGTTTTGAAGTATGACAGGACCTCCCGCGGGGCATTGGCCTATCTTGCCCTGGCCGGTGAAATGCTGCGCCGGGACGGGCCGCCTGCCTGAAGCCATGGTGATCAGGCAAAAGGGTTTGGGCAAGGGGCGAGCGCTCAACCAGGGATGGTTGGGCCGGAACACATTACCAGGGAAGGTTCACAGGAATACATTCTGATGGCCGCAAGAAAACATGGTTTGGGCAAGGGACTCGACGCCTTGCTCGGCCCCTTTGTCGTCGATGACCCTGGTACCTCCGGGACATTGAGAAACCTGCCGGTTGATCTGCTCCAGCGCGGCCGATATCAACCCCGGCATGGTATGGACCAGGGATCACTGGAAGAACTGGCGAGTTCTATTCGTGCACAGGGCGTGGTCCAGCCCATCGTTGTGCGTCCGCTGAGCGGGACGGACCGTTATGAAATCGTTACCGGTGAGCGGCGCTGGCGTGCCGCACAGATGGCCGGTCTGCATGAGATCCCGGCAGTGGTGCGTGAGGCGAGTGATCAGGCTGCCATGTGCATGGCACTCATTGAGAATATTCAGAGGGAAGACCTGAATCCCCTGGAGGAAGCACAGGCGCTCGCCCGTCTGCTCAAGGAATTCAGCATGACACACGAGGCGGTGGCCGAGGCGATCGGACGCTCGCGTTCTGCGGTTAGCAATTTATTACGCCTGCTTGATCTGAATAA
>MGXK01000128.1:8435-11420 GCA_001802375.1 Gammaproteobacteria bacterium RBG_16_51_14 | reverse complement strand
GGATATTACATTTCTTACCCATCACTGTTATCCCTTCAGAGTCTGTGCGGAGCATCTAATGCAACAAGATCAATTCCTTCAATCTCCTGCAACGACTTTCCCGCGATCCCCTGTAAATCCCCATACATACCCACCGTTGCCACCATAACACGCTCAATCTGCTCTTCGCGTTTGGCCCATTGTTTTGTTATGGCCTTCTTTTCTTTATCAAGATCTTCTTTCATGGTTGAGAAAGCTTCAACTATAGCTTCCACGCGGTGGCGGAAACGCGGGCCGGTGAGGTATTGATAGACCATTACTTTTCTTACACAGGTTTTTTCTTGGATACTCTATGGCGCTTGGTTCTTTTCTTCTTCCTGGAATCTGGTGCGGCAAAAAAGAAGGGAATAACGATCTGAGGTAATCTGGCGTTATTAGTTACACTATAAACATGCTGTCGCCAGAATGGCCATGTATTATGCACAGCATTAAATTTAGAAAATTCTTTTATTTCCTCATCTGATAAATGCTTTTTTATTAGATAATCTATTCGGTAGATCGCATCGATTTTAAACAACTCTATTTCCTTATCCTCCATTTCATCAGAAGGATAACTGCCTATGCCTCTTGTTTCCAAATTCACATATATTCTAAGGAGGGGTACTTCATTATTTTCATCATCCAGAAAACAGATTTCTTCTGTTTTTACCTGCAGCCCGTTTTCTTTTTTGATCGACAATGGATAAAGCAATGGTTCATAATCCTTATTTCTTGAAAAAGAGGAACTGTGTAGAACAATATCCCTTAATTCCAGTTTTTTTACGGCATTTTTAGTTAAACGAGTATCCATCAAGCAGCAGCTTTATCCGGATTATTTTTAAATTTAAAAACGGTTTCCTTGCGCACGGCTGCCTTGTATGAGTAACTATTAGCAGCAACAGGTGAAACCATTTCCACATACTCATAATCAGAAATTTTTCTGACAGTTTTGATTTTTTCCTTAACTTTTATACCTGCAAGCTCAGCCATGAATCTAAATGCGGTTTCCTGGGCAAAAGCCACGCGAAGCAACCTGTCCATCGCCACGCTCTGTATAATTTCTCCTCTTTCATATTTAGAGAATGCATTTATGCCTCCACCAAAGATTTTGGATGCCACTTCCTGGGAAATTTCCAGAATTTCTTCTCTTCCCTTCTTTATTTCCTTGCTCGTCAACAGATTTTCGAGCTTCCGTTGTTCATCCTTGATAAGAGTATCGTTATGTGCCCTCTGTCTGGGAGAAATAAATTCAAAACTACAATCATCACAAACCGTGAATTTTATATTCTCTACGGAAAAATCCTTTCCTTTATATTTATAATCCTTTGTTCGTTCTAGCCGTGTCAGGTTAGTAGACTCGCACACAGGACAAAAAGTACTTTCTCGAATTTTCATATGCTCCCTTATTCTTGCCGTTAAAGATGAAATGAATAAATTGTCATCCAGGTTGATGAATAACTGAATTTAATGTAAAGACTGTCAATTTGACCATCAGGGCCAAAATAATCCATGTGGTACACATCGCAATTGATAGATTTATTGCCGATGCTATAAGGAATTGTCTTTTGATAATGTTTGCTTGATAAAGATAATATACATTTCAAAACTTCTTCCATGGAATAATCAAGATTCACTATATCGGTGTCCACTTTATCGCTTGTGTTTATATTTAAATTCCCGGTAATAGCGACTCTTTGAATCTCTTCTAAATCATATTGTGGTGCTTTTCCCATCAATTATCAACCATTATGGTTAGATTTTCTGCAGAATTACCATTTTCTTAAAAATTTTCTGATATATCAATAAATATTATCTACATAGATAAATAAAGATAACTATTTGTTTTTTTATATGATTTATGCAACATACTGTAAAATGCAGGATACGATCAGGGAATCAGAAATTATTCAATTGCTTTGGTTCGTCCGTCCCTGAGCACAAATGTGGCTCGGTTTTTTTACCACTACATCATATCTGCTTTTCGTCTGTCGGTGCTTCCAGAGCCATGAGATCAAGTCCCTCAATCTCCTGCAAGCTCTTTCCAGCAATACCCTGCAAATCACCATACATCCCGACTGTCGCACCCATCACACGCTCGATCTGTTCTTCCCGCTTGGCCCATTGTTTGGTTATGGCTTTCTTTTCTTTATCGAGATCTTCCTGCATGGTGGAAAACGCTTCGACGATGGCCTCCACCCGCTGGCGGAAGCGTGGGCCGGTGAGATACTGATAAACCATTTCTGTTTTGGTTTGCTGGCCTTCGGATGCCTGCCGCGCCATGGCAATTTCCAGTAAAGACTGGCGCAGGATCATGGCTACCGGCAATGCTGCCCGTGGATGGGTTACCCAGATACCATCTACCATTTCAAATGTTTCAACGCCTTTCGGTAATACCTGGCTTACCATCACGGCGATTTCCGCTTTTGCGGCGCGCTGATCTTCCCGCAATTTGGTCAGCCATGAATCGCTCCAGTTTTTGGTGCGTTTTGATTCCCACAAAATGGTGCCGCAGGGCTGACCACCTGCACCAACCACACGCTGCACCACATCCCCGCCATATTCACCCTTGGGCACTGGTTCAATAACATCAAAAGGAAATCGGGTGCGTAGAAGATTCTCCAGTTCCAGTTCCTGTACTTCGCCCTGTAATTGCTGGGAACCCTGTTCGGCCCGGCGTTTAAGATCTTCGATTTGTCTCTGCATAGAGGTAATGGTTTGTTCTTTCTCCATTACCTTCAGTTTCATTTGCTCCTCGGCTTCGTTGCGGGCCTGCTCACGGGTTGAGTCAAGGCCTTCCTGCACACGTCTTTCTACCGTCAGTTCCAGTTCACGTTTGGCGTCATCCAGTTCGCGCTGTTTTTTGATGAGTTCAGCCTGTGCCTTTTGTGCTTCTGCGAGTTTTTCTTCACGGCTTTTCAGGACTTCCTGCAAATCAGCGACTTCACGCGTTTTCTGTTCGAGGTCTGT
>MGXK01000128.1:7407-8404 GCA_001802375.1 Gammaproteobacteria bacterium RBG_16_51_14 | reverse complement strand
TCGGCTGCAATCCTGGCCCGATCTTTTTTCAGTTGCTCTTCAACCTGATCGGCTACCTGCTCATCCAGTTTGATTTTCGCATCTGCCAGTTGCTTCTCCTTTTCGCGCATGACCTGCTCGCGCATGGCAATGTCGTTGTCCTTTTGCGCCAGTTGCTGCTCAAACTGTTTGCGGGTGGATTCAATCAGCGGCGCCGCGAGTGATTCGGTAAGTTTGATCTCGGTCTTGCAGTTCGGGCAGGTGATGGTTGGTTCGGTCATGGCAGACCTCACTTATCTTTATTCTGGTCACTGGCGCCGCCCAGCAGTCCACCGGCATCACGTTCATCCAGTTCCAGCTTGGGCGTTGAAGTTTTGACGCGCTTTTCTACTTCTTTAATGTGTTCTGCAGGCGGGATCTGCTCTGGCAGATCTCCACCAATGCGTTTGATAGCCTCCCGGACTTCTTTGCCCACCTGCTCATGGGTACGGATGGCTTCTTGTTGATTGTTAATGTCCTCGCGTTGAAGTTTGTCACGGGTCTGGGTCATGCGGAACTGGTTAGCTGCAAGTTCGGTAGCATTCATGCGATCCATCAGATTCTCTTTCTCCGGGATGGCTTTCCTGGCCTTGATTTCGTCACGTCCTAAACCACCGTAAAGACCTTTATAACCAGCATCGTGAAATACCCCAAACATTCTGCTCTGTACCCCGGCACCTTGTGCCGCACCGGAAAGGGCTTTGAATTCCCCGGCAGTCTGCTTGCGCAGTTCCAATCGTTCCAGATCAGCCGCCAGTTCATCGGAGAGTTCCTGACGGCGGGCTTGAATGGCGAAGTATTTCTGGGCCAGGGCGATCTGAGGCTTGCGGGGATCGCCGTTCTGGGCGATAAGGTAACAGGCAAAGCGGGAGAGATGATAATCAGGTACTTCACGTACACCGCCCTTGCCAACCCCGATCATTTTGCCGGCGCCGGCAAAATGATAGTTAGGGTTATTTCCTGATTCTTTACAAGAACT
>MGXK01000128.1:0-7381 GCA_001802375.1 Gammaproteobacteria bacterium RBG_16_51_14 | reverse complement strand
AACGCCGCCATTGACTGTAACCCAGCAAGGGTTGCAGGTCGCGTGCGCTCCAGTATTCCGCGCCGTGGTCATTGACCTGCTTGAGGTCTTCAAAGGTTTTGCCGCCAATAGCGATAAACTTGTTCGGACTCATATAGGCCTCCTTTCCGTTGTGAATTGTGCCGATCTTTTATAGCTCCCATGTTTGTACATAATACCGCTGTGCTGCGCACCTGGCGACTCGGTGAGTTTGATCTTGGCCTTGCAGTTCGGGCAGGTGATGGTTGGTTCTCCTCCTGGCATCATTATTTCATCCTTTTGCCGCCAAAAAATATCGCCGCTTTGGATCCTGCGGACTCGTACCCACCTCCCTGATCAATCCTCGCCCAACCAGATTCATCAGACGTGTGCGCGTTGCCCGTGGAGAGCGCTGTATTCTGGTTGAAATCTCCTGTGTTGAAAGCCCTTTGCCATTGGCAAGGGTTTCAAGGATTGCCTGGTCGATTGCATCCACATTGGGCGTGTATTTGCGAATGGTATATATAGTCACACGAAAACGGGTGCCGATTTCTTCCAGCAACGGTTCGGGTAGTCCTGCTTCGCGGCAAACGGTTTTCATTCGCTGAATACCGCTGCCCCACTGTTCAATGAGACCAAGTTCGTGAAATACGCGGCCTATAACGCGGTTACGCAACCTGGAAACACCTTGATGCAGATCGTCTACCGTCAGGCCGAAAGGCAGTAATCCGGGATTTTCGATCTCCAGACGATCATCAAAAATAGCAAGCCTGATCGGCGCGCCGCGTTGGGCATAATCTGCGTGTACTACAGCATTGATAACAGCCTCACGGACTGCTGCAGGGGGTAACATCCAACGATCCTTCCGGCGTACGGTGCCAATCTCGGCTGCACGCAGGTTGTGTTTTTCCACGAAGGCCACAGCTTCTTCGACTGCCTGAACAGGGTGACTGTGAATTTCGGCAGTATCGGCGATCCGTGTGCGGTTGGTTCCCTGAAAACGTCCCGCCTGTATCCAGGCATCCGGGAAATACCGCTCGCGCTCCTTGCCAAAAAGCAAAACTCCACCCACCGTTGGAATCTTGCATCCCTGATGTATAGTCAACAATCTCAAGGTCTCCATATCTGCCCGTTTGAGTTTGCGTGCCGGTGCAAATAACTCTGAAGCAACTCGGAAGTCTATCGCTTCAGAGTCCAGTTCCGGCATGGCTTGTTCATCGTAGGCCTCGCCGCGTGCAAAACGACGCATCTCTTCGACAAGCTCCCGGTCGGCCCGGCGATTAGTGGAGCCGACACGCACATACACACCGTCATCCAATCCTTTGCTCTTGAGATAGTACGGACGGCTTGGACCGGGATAAATCTGAACTGCAACTACATAGGTACGGCGCCACGGTAAAATTTCCAGATCAGGAACCAGGCGTGGTGCAATACTGTCGCTAATCAGGTTTGCCAACTGTTCTTCCAACGCAAGCGGATCCTTACTACCGCGCACATGCCGTGATTTATCTTCCACTCCAATCAGCAGCGTGCCTCCGGCGGTGTTTGCAAATGCCGCCACTGACCGCAATAATCCTTCGGGTGATGACAGATCCCGCTTGAATTCAAGCGTTTTGCCTTCAGTGCGTTTCAGTAATTCCACCAGATCCATAGCTCTGCATCATACTCTGAAGTAGTGGCTGGTACGAGACTTCAGTGTTCATCCACACAGGTTTGCGGGGATCGCCGTTCCGGGCGATAAGGTGGCAGGTTGCTGGCGCTACAGTATTCCGCACCGTACGGGTTGATTTGCTTCAACCTTTCAAACGAAGAGCCGCCGATGGCAGGCAGTTGCTTTTCGCCCATTTTTTGTTTCCCCGGTATTTTTAGTGCGCCACAATGCGTAATTCATCCATTGTATCTGCCGGCCGTGGCTTCGCTATCCGGTAACCTGAGTCGTGAAAATTCACTCAATGATCGGGAAACACAATCCTCTATGGAAATACCGGCGAAATAGTTCCCTGTCAGGAGCAGCCGTCTGTTTGCAAGGAGCGCATCGATCCCGTCAACCAGTTGTTGATGCCCAAGCCTGGGTGCAGGCAGGAGATTCAGTTTTAAAACACTGTATTCAATCTGGGCGGAATTCACCCCCAGTACCTCCTCAATCCTTTTCATTCTGACTGCATAGTCATGAATATCAGGTTTGAAATGAAAGGTGAAACCGCGATAATTTTTGTCCGGCACGGTATCCCGGGAGACAATCGAGTAGAAAAGATCGTCAGGGGAAACAATGCCGGCCACCGGCTTATGAGCTACTGACATTTTCTTCAGGATCACCCCGGTTGTATTTATCCGTGCCGGCAGAATTGTAAATAACTGCTGTGCGAGATCTGGATAAACCGATTGCAGAAGCCGGGCGGAAACATGGGCAGGCGTCGCCATTGCCAGATACCTGGCCTCATACTGACTGCCATCCTTTGTAACAACACAGTAATGATCATTGACGAGGCTGACCGAATCGGCCTGCTTCTCCGTCAAGACCTGTATTCCCTTGTTTGCTGCGATAGCATCTGTGACGGTCTGCAGGCCTCCCGTAAAGGTGAAGCTTTTCAGGACATCTTTTCGCCTTGCCCTTTTTTTGAAGAGCATGTCAGCAGGAAATTCACCTGCCTCCTGTGACGGGACGGCATTGAAAAAATGCCGGAAGGTATTCCGGTAATTTTGTTCCCCAACGACCCTGGAATAGTAGGAGGCAACACTGTGACCGGTTTTTTCCTGAAAAAACAGGCGCGGCAGTGACGTCAGTAATTCCGGGTAGTTAATCCGGGAAAAAACAGAATGAATCCGATTATCAGCATACATCCTGTAAGGGACTCTTGCCCGCCCTGTCATTTGACCGGTAATCCGGCATTCATCAATGATATCCAGTAAATTCCGGTAGGAGTTGTAACAGGTATGCGCACCAAGCTCGATCCAGAACCGGTTGTCGCCATCCTCGATGCGATGGGAATGAAAACAGCCGCCGGCCCTGTTTTCCTTTTCCAGCACCAGGGCCCTGAAGCCGGACCTTGCGCAATAAAATGCCAGACTTAAACCGCTGATGCCGCCACCGATAATAACGATATCACTTTTATCCATGATTAAACTGCATTACAGATGGGTCTTGATTTCCTCCCATAACCTGGCAAAGGCGAGTGCCGGAACACTATGCTTGTCATAACTGCACAACGGGGCCTGGCGTACAGTCATAAGCTCAACCTGGCTGGCATACGGGATCATCGCCCTCATTACATTCTTGCGATCATAAAATATGGAATTGAGTGTCTCCTTGTGCAAACGTTTCCTGATATCAATCATGGAAACGAACGGCAGCAAGGCAAGATGATTCACTGGTGATTTCCTGAAATACCGTAACAGCTGGTCATAGCTGCGCATTGACAACGGCGTCGGTATCAGGGGCACCAGCAGTAAATCGGCAGCACGAAATACATTCTCGGATACCAGTGAAATGCTGGGTGCACAGTCCAGGAACAGAAAATCATATTCTTGTGCCAGTGGCTCGATCAGCGATCGAAATTGTTTGTCCGGTTTTCTGGCATCATAAAGTTTCAGGTCCAAGTTGCGATACGAGAAATCGGACGGGATCAGGTCAAGTCCCAGAAAATCCGTCTCTTTGATGACCTCATCCAGTTGTCTTTTACAGAGCAGAACGCTGCGAAGGCCGCCCTTTACCTTTGGTTTGATGCGGAAATTGAAGCTGGCTGCACCCTGGGGATCCAGGTCCCACAACAGGGTATGGAACCCTTCACTGGCAGCCAGGTAAGCCAGATTCACCGCAGCAGCCGTTTTCCCGACCCCCCCCTTGATGCTGTAGGTAGCAAGTACTTTCACCGGGTACCACCATATGGTTTCTTCTGAGTCGTAAAAATCTGCCGGTACAGCTTGTGATTGGCCGGAGACGAAAATTCGCTGAAGCGTTCGGCAAACTCCATGCGAACCCGCAGATTGCGTTGTTCCAGCCTGAAAACCAGCATCTCCATGGCATTACGCGTATTATCAGTAAGCCCGGTTTCCTCTTCCATGGCATGTATGAACTTTTTGATGGTTATCTGTTGCACGACCAGGTCCTGGTATTCGCCAAGATTGTTTTGCAGCACCTTCAGACTGTTAATTAATCTGCTGACCTTGTTTTTTTTGTACAAGTCCTGGAAGAATTCGATCAGATACCTGAGTTTTTTGCAGGTCTTGCGCAATTGATGCAATGAGGTCGCCGGTGCCTCAGGCAGGATAAGATTACCCTGGTTAATGGCCTTGCGGTAAACATGCCATATTTTTTCACTTGCCACATCAATGATGGGACGCCCTGCATTTTGTAATGACAAACGTTTGGGGGGGGGTAAACCGAGAAATCTTTTCCAGTTCCGTTTCAGTACCCGGTAACGCTCGGAGTCCAGGACCCGGATCAACCGTTGGTATTCTGTTACCCTGTGGCGACCAAGAAATTCCTGCAGCGGCATGAGGTCTTTGCGCATTTCCTTTGGTAACAACAGTTTGAATGAATCAAATGACAGGAGGTAAACATCCATATCCCGGGATGGGCCGGTCACTTTCCCAAGCCAGGAGAATTCACGGCTGAACCCGCTGATCCTCTGACGCGACAACACGTTATTCATCTGCACCAGCAAGGAACGGGTACGACGCACAGCAACACGAAAATCGTGAAGAAATTCAGAATCAATCTCCTGCCGAACCCCGTTTTCGTTTTGTACCATTGTCTCCAATAGATGTCGAAAGATGTACTTGGCCGTTGTGTCTGTCCGCTGCACAGGGTCGGCAACCGTTGGTTTCTGACTGACAATCCCGGGCTCGCAACCGATCGCGGCCAGCGCCGTTAGCACCGGGTCAGTCACCGCCGGGATAAGATGGCACTTTTCTTGTAACACAGTACAGGCATTGTCTACTGTTTTTTCATAACCCTTCATGGGAAATACATGGATCCGGCTGCCCAGCATTGCTTTGCGTCTGATCCGTGATTTGCCGCCGGATTGATACGGGGCACGGTCACTTTGAATTTCAATACGGAGGACGGTCTTTGCCTGAAGGTTGAGGACAGTAAATACATGGCTACGGCTTTGCACATTAACAATCGGTACCATGGCCCGGACACCCAGTACTTTTTCCAGTCTTTTCCTGAATCCGGTCACCTTCAGGTCAGACACAAAACGTGGAATCCGGGTAACCGGATATCTGCCATAGACCTGATCAGCACCCAGCGAGCGCCAGGTCAACCATATTCCGGTCTTGTCGGATTCGGCTTCCAGTACGCCACCACTTTTAAAGACACGCCAGTCGAAGGTATCCAGGTAGGTCCGGGTTGTCACACGATCAACCTGTTTCCGTAAATGGAAATGCTGCCGGAAAAGAGATTCTGTCGCCTTGACAGACTGGTTGCGGGGGATGTCGAAGATCAGTGTATTCACAGGTATTCCTGATTATCCTGTTCTCATTATAATATTCACATAGTAATGAATTTAAACATAATATGCGCGCCGGATGTCATTGATAGCAGCGATTTTTTCGATTGAACCTGGTGGGGAACGGGTGCGGCATGCCGGCGCATATGGTATCCCCCCCTTGACCCGCTACCGTATTCAGCTACGTTACCAGCCGGCACCGGGGTTTCCCTGCGACTGCCTCCTGTGTAGCCATTGCCAATCTCCTGCGGTTGGTGTGGACAGGCTTATTTTCTGCAAAATCAGGGACACAACTCATCCTTGACAGCGATTTTGTCTACAATGGGTAAGGTGGGGGATGATCCGGAGACCTGTTTTGAACTGGATCAATAACAAGTTCTCCCGGGATACCTGAATTAGAATGAGTAAAAACTGAAACCATCATGAAGCTATCGCATGGACCTTTATGCCAGAGATGATCAATACGAATAACCGAACAGGGGGGATACCGGATCATGTTTGAAGTTGCCGAACTGGGGAGCAAGGTCTCCAAGCAGGAATTCGCCGAGGAAGAACCTCAACTCCACACAAAATTACTGGAGATGCAGCGTGTATTACGAGATTCAGGAATCCCGGTAATTATTATCGTGTCCGGTGTGGAAGGCGCCGGTAAAGGCGAGATTGTCAACCGTCTCAATGAATGGCTTGATACCCGTGGTATAAAGACACATGCCTTCTGGGATGAGAGTGATGAGGAACTGGAACGCCCTGCTTACTGGCGATTCTGGCGATGCCTGCCACCTCGTGGAACGATCGGAATTATGTTCGGCTCCTGGTACACCAGGCCCATCATCAGTCATGTATTTGGTGAAACAGATGAAACCCGTTTTGATCTGCAACTGGAACGTATCGCCGAATTCGAGCGTATGCTCACTGATGATGGCGCACTTATCATCAAGTTCTGGTTTCACATGTCGCAAAAGGAACAGGAAAAACGCCTCAGGAAAGAGAATAAACAGGGGAAAAATGACTGGAAGGTTTCACCACTACTGAAAAAATTCTCCAGGCGCTTCGAACTATTTACCAGCACATCGGAACGGGCCATAAGAATGACCGATCACGGGGAGTGTCCATGGCATATTGTGGAAGCCGTAGACCCGCGTTACCGTGACCTCACCGTCGGTCGCATCCTGGTGCATGCTATCGAACAAAGGATCAGCAAACAAATCCCTGCTGTTTCACGTACCACGGCTACGACTGAAAAGGTATTGCCGGCCGGGAAATCAACCATCCTGGATCAGGTTGATCTCGACAGAACCCTGACTGACAAGGAATACCGCAAACTACTGGATCGCTATCAGCGTCAGATATACAAACTTACCTGGGCCGCATGGGAGAAAAAACGATCCAGTATCGCTGTATTCGAAGGCTGGGATGCTGCCGGCAAGGGAGGCGGGATCCGTCGCCTTACCGCCGCCATCGATGCACGCCTCTACAAGGTTATTTCCATTGCCTCGCCCACCGATGAAGAGAAGGCACAGCACTACCTGTGGCGATTCTGGCGCTATCTCCCCAGGGCGGGTTATGTCACCATTTATGATCGCTCGTGGTATGGGCGCGTACTCGTGGAACGGGTCGAGAAGTTTGCCCGGACAGAGGAATGGAACCGTGCCTTCCAGGAGATCAATGATTTTGAGGCACAGCTGCATGAACATGGGATCATCATTTCCAAATTCTGGATACACATCGGCAAGGATGAGCAACTCAGGCGTTTCAAGGAACGTGAAACCATTCCATGGAAGGCCCACAAGATTACCGAAGAGGACTGGCGGAACCGTGATAAATGGAATGCCTACAAGATAGCCATCACCGACATGGTTTCACGTACCAGCACACAACAGGCACCCTGGTCTCTGGTGCCCGGTAATGACAAGAAATACACCCGGATTGAA
>MGXK01000127.1:19330-21303 GCA_001802375.1 Gammaproteobacteria bacterium RBG_16_51_14 | reverse complement strand
AGGCCGAGGTGATGTTGCGCATCTTCGAGAAGGATGTGATGCCACTGATTGGCGGGCGGGCCAAGGCAATGATCGTGACCACCTCCCGTGTCGCCGGGCTGCGCTATTTCCAGATCATCAAGGAGAAGCTCAAGGAGCGTGGCGCAGCCTACAAGGCGCTCTACGCCTTCTCGGATTTTGTCCATCCGGAGACCAACGCGGCGATCAGCGAGCACGCGGTCAACGAGTTGAAGGACGGGGAGTTGATAGAGGAGCGGTTCGAGGGCGACGACTACCGGTTGATGATCGTGGCCAACAAATTTCAAACCGGCTTCGACCAGCCTTTGCTCGCCGGCATGTTCCTCGACAAGCCTGTGATGGACCGCAACGCTGTGCAAACGCTGTCACGGCTGAACCGCTGCCACGAAGGCAAGGATCGTGTCGTGGTCGTGGACTTCACCAACAACGCCAGGGCCATTCTCAAAGCCTTCGCGAAATACCGCAAGGGTACGCCCTTCGAGCCGGACGAGCCAGACCAAGAGCTTTGCCTGAAATTGCATCGCGAGATTCTGGCGGCGGAAGTGTTCACGCAGAACGACGCCGGCGATTTTATGAAGCGGCTGGCCAAGGGCACGGACGCGCAGGTGCAATTCGCCGTCAATGGTCTGCGCGTGCGATTCCATGCGAAACTCACCGGACTGGGGGATCGAAAAACCTTTGTCTATCTGCTCGCCAAATTCGTCAAGAGTTTCTATTTTCTCACCTGCTTCTTCACGTACCCGGAAGTAATCAAAGAGTTCGCCACCTTTGCGGAATACATCGGTCCGCAACTCATCAAGCAAGGCAGCGTGTCTGAATTGATGAAGCAGATTCGACAGACGGAAGTCATCAAGGCCGCTGTGGAATATCAGGGCGTGGAGAGTGGTGGCGGTACGGTGAAACTCAAACCGGGAGGAGGTAAGAAAGGCTCTGGTCCGCCGCCCAAGAAGGTTTCCATACAGGACATGATCGCAGAGATCAAAGCCAAGTTCGACATCAGCGACGAGGAAGCACTCTATATCAAGCAGGTCACCGAGGAAAAGGCCGCCGATCCAGGCATTCGCAGCACGGTTCAGGCGCACCGCGTGGACATCGTGTATTTGGAAGGCGCGTACCGGGGCCAAGTTAACGGGGAGATACAGAACACCTACAACGGACTGGCTCGCTATGAGGAATTATCCGACCCAAAATACACAGAGATCGGCGGTATCTTCGACATCATGGCGGTCACTGTGATTCAACACCATCTCTCAGTCGCGGCATAAGGCTATGAGCAAAACCATTGCGCAGATTCCAGAAGCCGACCGCCCGCGGGAAAAGCTCCTCCGCAAGGGCGCGCCCGCATTGAGCGATCAGGAATTGCTTGCAGTTCTTCTCGGTAAAGGGACACTAGGGATGGATGTCATGAAGCTCGCAGGTAAACTGGCACGGCTCATTGATGAGAAGGGGCTGCAAGTTACTGCCGAAGACCTGATGCAATTTGATGGCGTGGGCGATGCGAAGGCCACGTTGATTCTGGCGGCAATCGAGTTCGCTAGGCGACGTATCAAGCCGGAGGGATCAAAAATCGAAACCCCCGCTGATCTATTGCCCCATGTTCGGCACTACGCTGATCGGAAGCAGGAACATTTTCTCTGCGCCAGCATCAACGGTGCGAATGAGATCCTCAACATTCGAGTCGTCTCAATTGGCCTGATCGACCGCAGCCCCGTCCACCCCCGCGAAGTGTTCGCGGATGCACTTTCCGATCGCGCTTCGGCAGTCATCGTCGCGCACAATCACCCCGCTGGCAGCCTTGAACCTTCGGCGTCCGATGTTGAGGTCACGAAGCAACTCAAGGCGGCTGGTATCGTTATGGGTATCACTCTGTTGGATCACATCATCTTCAATCGCACCGGATACTTCAGCTTCCTGGAAGCAGGGCGCCTTTGAGAAAGGCGCTGACGAGGCGCATC
>MGXK01000127.1:18747-19233 GCA_001802375.1 Gammaproteobacteria bacterium RBG_16_51_14 | reverse complement strand
TCAGCATAATGTGTAATTAAAGATATGTGATGCCATTGCTTGCTATCGCTACGTCGATCACTTTTTCTCTTACCTGTCTTTTTGTTAGCAGGATTGGGTTTATATATGGTTCAATTTTCGATGCAAATCCCTTGCGCAGGTGGGTCAATTTTCAGTGCAATTCAACAGCTTATTCTGGATGGTGGAGATAACCCATATTCCGGCAGTCATTGCGGCCGCCAGCATCGTTAGCCAGGTAGATCTGGTGATTTGTTAGTGTAGATCATTGTTATATATGTATTATTCAGAATAGATTGGCCTGTTATTTGTCCGAAAAACGTGCTATTTTTCGGACAAATAACAGGCAAAAACAGGCCTTGTTCCATCATGCCACGCGCCATTTCGCCTACCAGTATCGACGCGCAAATCGCCTGCCGGAATAGGTGACCGATTTATTTTTGTGTTGATCACATCAGCATAATGTGTAGTAAAGATACGTGATGTCAT
>MGXK01000127.1:17838-18698 GCA_001802375.1 Gammaproteobacteria bacterium RBG_16_51_14 | reverse complement strand
TTTGGTTACAGGATTGGGTTTCTACGTGGGTCAATTTTCGATACAAATTTCAGGCTCAGGTGGGTCAATTTTCGATGCAAATTAACAGCCTGTGATTACCACCCTGTCCGGCATTGGCGGGAGATACGGTCGCATAGCAAATGCTACATCTGTCCTCCTGCAGGATACGGATTTAGTTTAACCTGTCCTTGACAAAAGGACACATTTGATTAACACTCCAGGCTACTATGCCTCTACATCCGGTATTGCTCGAAAAACTGAATGCGGCGTTGGTGCCTGCATCAACTCCGCCCCTGACCCGGCGCGACGCCCGGCTCCCGGCGGTGCCGGGCAAGGTGCATGCGGTGATCGGAATGCGCCGGGCGGGCAAGACCACCTTTCTGCACCAGTTGCTGGCCGAACGGCGGCAGGGGCTACCGCCGGAGCGCGAGATATTCGTGAGCTTTGATGACGACCGACTGGTTGATCTGGCGCTGGAACAGCTCAACCTGTTGCTTGAAGAATATTACCGGCGCTACCCGGAGTTGCGCGGGCGCGAGACGGTGCACTGGTTTCTGGACGAGATCCAGCTCG
Organism: Gammaproteobacteria bacterium RBG_16_51_14; assembly: GCA_001802375.1. Lineage (GTDB taxonomy): Bacteria > Pseudomonadota > Gammaproteobacteria > Eutrophobiales > Eutrophobiaceae > RBG-16-51-14. The sequence continues at coordinate 18,125 of MGXK01000127.1, read as the reverse complement.
TCCCTGGCTGGGAACGCTTCATACGCCGGATACTGGACTCCGAGCGGGTGGAGATCGTGGTTTCCGGCTCTTCAGCCCGTATGCTCTCGCGCGAGGTGCACACCTCATTGCGCGGGCGTGGCATGGAGACCATCCTCCGGCCGTTCAGCTTCCGCGAGTTTCTGCGTCATCGTGGCGACGAGCCGCAGGCAGAGCCCGCACGCTGGACCAGCGCCCAGCGTTCCCTGATCGAGAAACGCTTCCGCGAGTATCTCATTGAGGGCGGCTTCCCGGAGGCCCAGGGACTT
>MGXK01000127.1:9675-17629 GCA_001802375.1 Gammaproteobacteria bacterium RBG_16_51_14 | reverse complement strand
TTCCTGATCAGCACGGTGCCAATAGCCACTGAATCCGAGCGGCGACGCAATTCCAATCCGCGCAAGGTCTATCCGGTGGACCCGGGCTTGATCGGCGTCTTTGACGCAAGCGGCCGCGCCAACCTGGGCCATGCGCTGGAGACGGTGGTGCTGAACGAACTGGAACGACGCAAGGCGGAACTTGGCTACGTGAAGACCAGGGATGGTTTTGAGGTGGATTTCCATAGCCGTCTCCTCACCGGGGAAGAGGAACTCGTGCAGGTATGCGCGGATATGAGCAATGCCGAAACCACTGCGCGCGAATTGCGCGCACTTGAGGCGGCGGGCAAGTTGTATCCAAAGGCAGCACAGCGGCTGCTGACATTGACCCGCGATTCGATACCCTCAGGAGGGCCGTCCGGGATTCTGATCCAGCCGGCCTATGAGTGGATGCTGATGACTCAGCCCTGAAGCAAGAAGCGGTAGCCTGAGTATCAGTATAACTTGATGGCCGCGCGGACCGCCCGGTCTACCCTTTTCCCATGGGTAACGGCTTGCATGTAGTCAATCAGTAATTTCAGGTCCGGACCCTGGGCAGAGGTGTTGTGGGACAGACCGGGGGTCACATTCCCGGTCATGGCGTCAATGGCATGGACAGGCAAGCCGGCACCGACAGCCGCGCGATAAAATGTATGGCGCAGGCTTTGAAAGACAACGCCTTGCCGTGTTACGCCTGCCTGTTTCTTGAGACTGCTGAAGGTGTCACTGAAGTGGTGCGCCCGTTTTCCGTCCCTCGTGGGGTTACCGATAAAGTCCTTTATCAGATAGCCGGACTCCCTTTCCCCTTTCAGCTTGTCAATCAGGGGCATCAGCAGCGGGTGTATCGGAACGCACCGGGTGGAATCCCCTGTGCTTCTTGCGGGGAGTCTGATATGCGAGGTGTGAACGGCGTTCATTTCGGTCTGGGCAATTTCCTCCCGCCGCATTCCCGAATACAGGGCAATTACGAATACCGGTAACAGCTCCGGTCTTTTATGGCCGACAACAGCGGCCAGGACTTTCAACAGTTCCTCCTCCGTCCAAACCTGCCAGTGTCCCGAGCCCTTTTCCCGGATTGCCTTTGCGGTCTCGGCCACCAGTCTTGACAGTCCACTGGCAGGATTGTCCCTGCTCTGTAGCAAGCCATTCTCTATTGCCCATGAGAATACGGCCCTGATATCACCCAGGTGACAGCGGATGGTGTTTGAGGAGTAATGCTGTTTCATCAGGTCTTTCCTGAGATACGCACGGATGGTTTCCCTGTCAATTTCATCGATAAACGGGTCCGTTCCCAGCCAGTGCAGGAACCGGAGGATTCGTGCCTTCCGGGTCGCCATTGTCTGGTAGGTGGTATGTTGCCGGATTGTCTCCAGGTGCAACTCCAGGACCTCGCTGAATACCTTCCGCCTTGATCCCTGCAAAATCGAGAAGCCACGGGCTATCTCACTCTGAATCTCCGGTGGTACGTCGATGAAGTGTCCGGTTACCGGGTCTCTCCGGTATCTCTTTGCCAGGTGCTGTTCTATGTAGTCACTGAACAGATGGTTGCTCAGCCCATGCCCATCACTATCATCCCCGGACAAGAAGACGAGGCCATCGTGAAATATCCTGGCCGCCTCAAGAAATTCCTTCGGGTCCACCTTGTGCCTTTGTGTTATCCCTTTTTCTGCATCCCTGCGCGCCCTTTCCAGCACCATCCGGATGTTATTGACAACGAGGTGTCTTTTTTCCCTGGCCACGTTGATATCACGTGTTTCAAGACTGATGACAATATGTTGCTTGCCAATGCCTTGCCGCAGGCCGGGTGGAACAATTACACGCACATACCATGTCGGTTTGGGTTCTCCCCTTTTGTTTTTGTAGCGAAAAAGATATTTTTTTTCCAAAGCCGGTCTATATATGTGAGTTGAACTATGTGAGTCATATTGGCATAAAAAGCTTGTGAAAACGAATGTTATCTCCTTCCATGAGGCTCTGTGTCTCTTCTTTGCATAGGCACAGGGATCGCCGCCATTCACTCGCCATGCCGGGCTTTTTTCTGGTAGACTAATTAGAACGGGCAGTAGGAGTAAACCCGGAGGATCCGGTATCCCTTGTAAGGATTACGATTGCAGTTTCAGTCAACCAGCTTTTACTCGGTTACCGATACTGAAGATTGCCTGGTGCAGTAAATCGTATGTGCCGGTCATGGTGGTTGATGGTAAAGAATCCGGGCCGATGAATTTGCTTCTGGAATGATCAATATCAAGAATTCTTTGAATTTTTTAAATTATGCGCGTGTTTTGTAGTGAACGGATGGATACTTGTTTGTATAATTACGCGCCGGAAATATTCGATCGATAGACATGCTGAACAATTATTTTCCAATCCTGGTTTTCATTATCATCAGTATAACCCTGGGGGTTATCATGCTCGGTGTGGGGTTTGGACTGGGCAAGATCCTGGGGCATGCGCGTCCTTATAGTGAAAAGCAATCTCCCTACGAATGCGGCTTTGAGGCCTTTGAAGATGCACGCATGAAATTTGACGTGCGTTACTATCTCGTTGCCATCCTGTTTATTATTTTCGATCTTGAAATTGCCTTCCTGTTCCCATGGGCGGTTGCCCTCGGCAGCATCGGCATGGCCGGATTCTGGGCCATGATGATGTTTCTGGGTGTCCTCGTGGTGGGATTCATCTATGAGTGGCGGAAAGGGGCGCTGGAATGGGAGTAGAGGAAAAAATTCACGAACAGGGGATTGTCACCACCTCGCTGGACAAGCTGGTCGGCTGGGCGCGTACCGGTTCCATGTGGCCGGTAACCTTCGGCCTGGCCTGCTGTGCAATAGAGATGATGCATACGGGTGCTGCCCGGTATGACCTGGATCGGTTTGGCGTCATATTCCGGCCCAGCCCGCGGCAGTCCGATGTCATGATCGTGGCCGGGACATTGGTTAATAAAATGGCACCGGCACTGCGCAAGGTATATGACCAGATGGCGGAACCGCGCTGGGTGATCTCCATGGGTTCATGCGCCAACGGTGGTGGTTATTATCATTACTCGTATTCGGTGGTCCGGGGTTGTGACCGCGTGATCCCTGTGGATATCTATGTCCCGGGTTGTCCACCCACGCCCGAGGCCCTTCTGTTTGGCATATTCCAGTTACAGAAAAAGATCAGACAGACCAGTGTCATTGTTCGTTAAATAATAAAATAAAATAAAAACAGGTATGACGGATTCCGCCAGTACATTCCTGACGCGACTGGACCAGCGTTTTGGTGGTCTTGTGACCAGGAGCAGCATTTGTTGCAAACAGGTCACGATTGAACTGGCCCCGGTGCATCTGCATGAGGTATGTCTCGCCCTGCGCGATGAAGAGGAGTTTTCCTTTGAGCAGCTCATGGATCTGTGCGGTGTTGACTATCTCACTTATGGCAAGGCTGATTGGGAAACCAGCGACACGACAAGCACGGGGTTTTCACGGGGTGTCAGCGCGGGTATATACCAGACAGACTCCGACACGAGGCCCCGCTATGCCGTTGTTTATCAGCTGCTTTCCATAAGCAGGAATCAAAGACTGCGTGTCCGCTGTTATGCCCAGGGCGAACCGCCACGGGTTTGCTCTGTTGTGGATGTCTGGTCTTCGGCAAACTGGTATGAGCGGGAGGCGTTTGATCTGTTCGGGATACTTTTTGAAGGGCATCCGGATCTGCGCAGGATCCTGACGGATTATGGTTTTATAGGGCATCCTTTCCGCAAGGATTTTCCGCTGGAAGGTAACGTGGAAGTCCGCTATGACCCGGATAAAAAGAGGGTCGCCTATCAGCCGGTCACCATCTCCAATCGAATATCGGTCCCCAAGGTGATTCGTGACGACAACCGGAACGGTAATGCAAACAGCAGCAAGGGGGCCGGGAATGCCTGAGATCCGGAATATGACCATCAATTTTGGCCCGCAGCACCCGGCGGCCCACGGGGTGTTACGGCTGGTGCTGGAAATGGATGGCGAGGTTATCCAGCGTGCCGATCCGCATGTTGGCCTGTTGCACAGGGGTACCGAGAAACTGGCGGAGAGCAAACCTTTTAATCAGAGTATCGGCTACATGGACCGGCTCGATTACGTCAGCATGATATGTAATGAACATGCCTACGTCCTGGCGATTGAAAAGTTGCTGGGGATCACCCCTCCGGTCCGTGCGCAATACATCAGGGTCCTGTTTTCGGAGATCACCCGTATCCTCAACCATACCTTTTTCCTGGGGACCCAGGCGCTCGATCTGGGTGCCATGACGGTGTTCCTCTATTGCTTTCGTGAACGGGAAGACCTGTTCGATTGTTATGAAGCGGTAACCGGTGCGCGCATGCATCCCTGCTATTTCAGACCCGGCGGCGTGTATCGGGATCTCCCCGATGAAATGCCCAGATACCAGCCCTCCAAATGGCACACGGAAGACGAGGTCAGAAGGCTGAACGAAAACCGGCAAGGGTCATTGCTTGATTTTCTGGAGGACTTTACGCAACGATTCCCGGTCTATGTGGATGAATACGAGACCCTGCTGACAGAAAACAGGATCTGGAAACAACGTACTGTTGGTATTGGTGTTGTTTCACCGGAACGTGCACTGCAATTGGGGTTCGTCGGGCCCATGCTGCGGGGTTCGGGGATTGAGTGGGATCTGAGGAAAAAGCAACCTTACGAGGTTTACGATCAGGTCGATTTTGACATCCCGGTCGGCGTCAATGGCGACTGCTATGACCGTTACCTGGTGCGTGTCGAGGAGATGCGCGAATCCAACAAGATCATCAAACAGTGTATTGACTGGCTGCGCAAGAATCCGGGTCCGGTTATCATTGATGATCATAAAATCGCACCTCCCCGGCGGGAGGATATGAAAAACGACATGGAGTCCCTGATTCATCACTTCAAGCTGTTTACGGAGGGTTATTGCGTCCCTGAAGGGGAGGTTTACGCTGCGGTGGAACACCCCAAGGGGGAGTTCGGTATCTATCTGGTGTCCGATGGTGCCAATAAACCGTATCGGGTGAAAATCCGGGCCCCGGCATTTTGTCATCTGTCCTCCATGGACGAATTGGCAAAAGGCCACATGCTGGCGGATGTGGTTGCGATTATCGGCACACTGGATGTCGTCTTTGGTGACGTTGATCGATAAGGTACAAACAGGACAGACGAGATGGAATATACAGCAATCGTTTTTATCCGAAGCTGCACACACTGTAGAAGAACCGGATGATCAGGCGAAATGACTGAAGCTACTACCTACCAGATTTCAGCACATGCCCGTGAGGAAATAGACCACTGGCTGACGAAATATCCCGCCGATCAGAGACAGTCAGCCATACTTGCCGCATTGCGCGAGGTCCAGCATGAAAATAACGGATATCTCACGACGGCGATGCTGGATGCGGTAGCTGCGTACCTCGGTATGCCACAGATTGCCGTTTATGAAATTGCCTCGTTCTATTCCATGTTTGAAACGAAACCGGTGGGACACCACAGTATTTCTATCTGTACCAATATCTCCTGCCTGCTGTGTGGTGCTGAAGAGATCGTTGATTATATACAGAAGAAACTGGGTATAAAGATTGGTGAGTCCACCCGGGATGGCAGGTTTTACCTCAAGCAGGAAGAGGAATGCCTGGCCGCCTGTTGTGCCGCCCCGATGATGATGGTCGATCATATCTATTATGAAAACCTGACCCGTGAAAAGATTGATAAAATCCTGGATCAACTTGACTGATGAAAAACGACGAACTCAATCAGGTTTGCTACGCGACACTCCGGTTCGAGGAACCCTGGACGCTGGAAAATTATAAAAAGGTCGGTGGCTATGAGGCCTGGACCAGGATTCTCCGGGAAAAGATCCCGCCGGAGAAGATTGTTGAAGAAGTAAAGGAATCGGGACTGCGTGGTCGTGGCGGGGCCGGATTCCCGATGGGACTGAAGTGGAGCTTCATGCCCAGGGCGGCCCAGGTGCAGAAGTACCTGATCTGTAATTCAGATGAGAGTGAACCCGGAACTTGCAAGGATCGCGATATCCTGCGTTTTAATCCGCACGCCGTTGTTGAAGGCATGGCTATCGCCTGTTACGCCATGGGGGCAACCGTCGGGTACAACTATCTTCGCGGTGAATTCATGGATCAACCATTTATACGCTTCGACAATGCACTCCGGGAAGCCTATGCCAACGGTTATATCGGCAGGAACATCATGGGGACTGAACTCAGTATCGATCTTTATGCAACGCTGGGCGCCGGGGCCTATATCTGTGGTGAAGAGACGGCACTGCTTGAGTCGCTTGAGGGCAAGAAGGGGCAGCCCCGTTTCAAACCGCCGTTTCCGGCAACCTATGGTCTCTACGGCCGGCCCACGACCGTCAATAACACCGAATCAATCGCCTCCGTACCATCGATCATCCGCAGGGGGGGGCGCTGGTTTGCCGGATATGGAGTCTTGAACAGCGGCGGGAGCAAATGCTTTTCCGTCAGCGGTCACGTCAATAAACCCGGTAATTTTGAAGTGCCCATGGGCATTTCCTTCAAGGAACTGCTGGAAATGGCTGGTGGTGTCCGCGCGGGCCGCACATTGAAGGCCGTTATCCCGGGAGGTTCTTCCGTCCCGGTGGTGAGAGGTGAAGTCATGCTGGAGGCGAATATGGATTTCGATTCCATCCGGAAGGCCGGTTCCTATCTGGGTTCAGGCGCCGTCATCGTGATGGATGATACCACCTGCATGGTGAAGGTGTTGAAATGTATTACGCGTTTTTATTACGCGGAATCCTGCGGGCAATGTACACCTTGTCGGGAGGGGACAGGCTGGATGCATCGCGTCGTCAGCCGTATCGAAAACGGACAGGGGCATCAGGAAGACCTGGATAAACTCGTCGATATTGCGAACAAGATTGAAGGCAGGACGATTTGTGCATTGGGTGATGCTGCGGCATGGCCGGTTCAGAGTTTTATCAAACAATTTCGGGATGAGTTTCAATATCACATCGATCATAAACGCTGCCTGGTGGGTCCGGGCAGCGAAAGAAAGGAGAAAGCGGCTTGATGATGTTTCCAGTCAATGGTCAATGGTTACTGGTCAGTGGTCAATGGTCAGTGGTCATTGGTCATTTGACTATTGATAACTGACAACTGGCAACTGACCAATGACGGATGACAAAGTAACAATCGAAGTAGACGGCAAGACGCTGCAGGCGCGTAAGGGGCAGATGTTGATCCAGGTTACGGATGAGAACGACATCTACATACCCCGTTTCTGTTACCACAACAAATTATCGATCTCGGCCAATTGCCGCATGTGTCTGGTAGAGGTGGAAAAGGCCCCCAAGCCGTTGCCCGCCTGTGCAACACCGGTCATGGAGGGAATGAAGGTATCTACCCGTTCCCGACTTGCGCTGGATGCCCAGAAATCGGTCATGGAATTCCTGCTCATTAACCATCCACTGGACTGCCCCATCTGTGATCAGGGGGGTGAGTGCGAGTTGCAGGATCTGGCTGTTGGTTTCGGGCGTGACGTTTCGCAGTACCAGGAAAAGAAGCGGGTAGTGAAGGACAGAAACATCGGGCCTCTGGTACAGACGGACATGACCCGTTGTATCCATTGCACCCGCTGTATCCGTTTTGGTGAGGAGATCGCAGGGATGCGTGAACTGGGCGGGATCGGCCGTGGTGAACATCTGGAAATCGGTACCTATATAGAAAAGAGTATGACCTCCGAGATGTCCGGCAATGTCATTGATCTGTGTCCGGTCGGTGCCCTGACATCAAAACCGTTCCGTTTTTCCTCACGAACTTGGGAACTTGTGCAGAGGAGCGGGATTGCCTCGCATGATTCGGTGGGTTCCAACATCCATTTCCATATCAAGGAGAACCGGGTAAAACGCGTCGTGCCGGCCGAAAACGAGTCCATCAATGAGGTATGGTTATCTG
>MGXK01000127.1:8071-9656 GCA_001802375.1 Gammaproteobacteria bacterium RBG_16_51_14 | reverse complement strand
TATGAAGGCCTTTACGATAAGGAACGTTTGCATGTCCCGATGATAAAGCAGAAAAACGGGTGGCAAGAAGTCGACTGGGATACGGCCCTGCAATATACCAGGGAGCAGCTGAAAACCGTCATTGATAAAAGCGGGGGCGATGCGATTGGTGCCCTTGCCTCTCCTTCCGCCACCCTGGAAGAGCTCTATCTGTTCCAGAAATTTTTACGCGGACTCGGTTGCAACAATATCGATCATCGCATACGCCAGCGTGATTTCACGGATCAGGACGTGGCGCCTGTGTTTCCGGCACTTGGGCAGTCGATAAAAGACCTCGAAGGCAATAATGCCGTTTTATTGATTGGCAGCAATGTTCGCAAGGAACAGCCGATCATCAATCACCGGCTCCGTACCTCGGTACAAAAAGGCTGCAAACTGATGCTGCTTAATCCGGTCGATTACAGTTTCAACTATGACATCGCTGAAAAGTTGATCGTTGCCCCGTCTGTTCTTATCGAAACACTGGCAGGGATCATCAAGGCGCAGCTGGAGGACACGAAATGCGAGGCGGAAGCTGGCCTCAGGCAACTGCTGGGTACTGTCGAGGTCACTGGCAAGCATCGGGCAATCGCAAGAATTCTTCACCAGGCAGGGCGTGGCACAGTGTTACTGGGCAGTCTTGCCGTGGCGCATCCGCAGTATGCAACATTACGGGCATTGGCCGGTTGTCTGGCCAGTCTGTGTAATGTGACATTGGGTTATCTCAGTGATGGGGCCAACAGTGCCGGGGCCTGGCTGGCCGGCGTACTGCCCCATCGCAATCCGGCAGGCAAAAGTGCACAGGCTGGCCTGGATGCCTACGCCATGCTCGAACGGCAGCGAGGTGCCTATATACAACTCGGTCTTGAACCTGAAGTGGACTGCTGGGACGGGGGGTTGGCATTAAGGGCATGCCAGGCCGCTGAGCTGGTGGTGGCGTTGACCGCCTACCGTACCCCGGCCATGGACGACTATGCAGATGTACTTTTACCGATCGCATTGCCGGCAGAAACCTCGGGAACCTATATCAATATGGAGGGAATCAGCCAGGGGTTTTCCGGGGTTGTGTCACCACCGGGTGAAGCGCGACCCGCCTGGAAAATATTACGTGTGCTGGGTAACTATTTTAATCTGGCCGGGTTTACCTACACGGCGTCAACGCAGATCCGCGATGAAGTGATGTCGATTATTGGCGACATCAGGCCGGATAATGAGGCCAGGTGGAAATTGCCCGGATCATTACAGACAGCAAACGGGGCACTGCAACGGGTAACCGATATTCCCATGAATTCCATTGATCCCCAGGTAAGGCGTGCCCTGGCATTGCAGCAGACAGCTGATATTGCGGATGGTGCAATTCATATCAATAATCAACTCGCAGAAAAGCTGGGTCTTGGCCAGAACAAACAGGCGTATATCGAACAGGGTACGGGAAGCGCATTATTGCCGGTGGTCATCGACAATCGGGTACCCGAAACTTGTGTATTGATTCAGGCCGGGCAGGCATGCCACGCAAGCCTGGGTGCCTGGTATGGCGATATCATATTGAGGAAGGAATAAGCAAATG
>MGXK01000127.1:201-8047 GCA_001802375.1 Gammaproteobacteria bacterium RBG_16_51_14 | reverse complement strand
TTCATTCCCGTCGCCGGGGCACTGTTTGGCGAAGCGATGCAACCACAGGTCATCCTCGTGCTTGAAACCCTGGTAAAAATTGTGGTTATTGTTGTGCCGGTATTGCTGACAGTTGCCTATCTGACCTATGCCGAACGCAAGATTATCGGTTACATGCAGGTGCGTATCGGACCAAACCGGGTTGGACCACGGGGCTGGTTACAGCCCATTGCCGATGCCGTTAAACTCGCCTTTAAGGAAATCATCCTGCCAACCGGTGCCAACAAGATATTGTTTGTCATGGCACCTGTTCTGTCTCTGGCACCTTCACTGGCGGCCTGGGCGGTCATTCCATTTGATGATGTAACTGTGCTTGCAAATATCAATGCAGGTCTGCTCTATGTGATAGCACTGACTTCACTGGCCGTCTACGGCATCATTATTTCCGGCTGGGCTTCCAATTCAAAATATGCCTTTCTGGGGTCCATGCGCTCGGCGGCACAAATAGTGTCTTATGAAATCGCCATGGGATTTGCCCTGGTGGGTGTATTAATCGCTGCGGGTAGCCTGAACCTGGGCGAGATTGTCAGTGCACAGAGCGGCAGTTTCATCCACTGGTTCTGGTTGCCGCTGTTGCCACTGTTTGGCGTGTACTTTATATCCGGTGTTGCCGAAACCAACCGGGCCCCCTTTGATGTGGCAGAAGGGGAATCCGAGCTGGTTGCCGGATTCCATGTTGAGTACGGTGGACTGGCCTTCTCGGTTTTCTTCATGGCCGAATATGCAAACATGATCCTGGTTGCCATCCTGACCTCGATCATGTTCTTTGGCGGCTGGCTGTCCCCGTTTCAGGGCATACCGGTCATCGGTGCATCAAGTATCCTCTGGTTGCTTGCCAAGACCTCGTTCTTCCTGTTCCTATTTCTATGGTTCCGGGCGACGTTTCCCCGTTACCGATATGATCAGATCATGCGACTTGGCTGGAAAGTGTTTATACCGATCACCATCGTGTGGATCGTAGTCGTTTCTGTACTGGTGGTTGCGGCAGTACCACCCTGGTTTGATTAATTGCGTGAAATGTATAAAGACATAAAAAATATACGTTATACATTACCGTGGTTTTGTCTGGATAACGGCAACAGATTATCGGATTGAATTATGCAAGCGATCAGGAATTACATTAAAAGCCTGTTTCTCTGGGAATTGATCATTGGATTGAGTGTAACGGGTCGTTACCTGTTCAAGCGCAAGATCACGGTCCAGTATCCTGAAGAGAAAACGCCGCAGTCGTTTCGTTTCCGGGGCTTGCATGCATTGCGACGTTATCCAAACGGGGAAGAACGGTGTATTGCCTGCAAATTGTGTGAGGCGGTTTGTCCGACCCTTGCCATCACGATTGAGTCCGAACAACGTGCCGACGGAAGCCGGCGTACTACACGTTATGATATCGATTTGACGAAGTGCATTTTCTGTGGCTTTTGTGAGGAATCCTGCCCGGTAGATTCCATCGTCGAAACCCGCATATTTGAATATCATGGGGAAAAACGCGGAGATTTATTAATGACCAAGGAACGCCTGCTCGAGATCGGTGACCTGGCCGAGAAACAGATCGCAGAAGATCGTGCGAAAGATGCCAGGTACAGATAACTGTTTGTCATTGGTGACTGGTCAATAGTGAACAGAAATATGTATAAGGGAAAATTAAAACAGGTCGTTTGACAAGGGACAACTAACAAAGGACAAGGTTGAATGTTTGAACAGATTATTTTCTACTTTTTCGCCGCGCTGCTTGTGCTGTCAGCCGCTATGGTGATCACAGTGCGGAACCCGGTGTTTGCTGCGCTGTTCCTGGTATTGTCGTTTTTCTCAAGTGCTGCCATCTGGTTGATGCTTGAGGCTGAGTTTCTGGCGATTGTACTGGTATTGGTTTATGTCGGGGCGGTGATGGTGCTTTTCCTGTTTGTCGTCATGATGCTGGATATTAACCTGTCGCCTTTACGTGAAGGGTTTGCGCGGTATTTACCCGTTGGGATTGTGGTTGCACTGTTAATGGTGGTTGCCATGGGACTGGTGGTCCGTTCGAATTATTTTGGCGCAGGACATTATTACGCCAGTGTTCCACACGAAGCTGGTTACAGTAATACCACAGAGTTGGGCAACATGCTGTACACCACCTATCTGTATCAATTTGAAATCGCAGGTGCAATTTTGCTGGTTGCTATTATCGCTGCTATCTCCCTGACCCTGCGCAGGGTCAAGTTAAACAAGGCCATGAAACCGGAGGAGCAGGTGGCGGTAAAAAGAAAAGACCGGGTAAGAATGGTAAAGATGGCGCCTGAAAAGCGTGAACCCTGAACGGATAAAAGCCTTACGGTACCCGGGATAACAACAAAGTAACTTAAATAATGATCATACTTTCAGATGTTTTAACCCTTGCAGCCATACTGTTCTGCATCAGCGTTGCCGGTATTTTTCTCAACAGGAAAAATGTCCTCATTTTACTGATGTGTATCGAGTTGATGCTGTTGTCTGTCAATATGAATTTCATTGCCTTTTCCCATTTTCTGTCTGATATACACGGGCAGGTATTTGTTTTCTTTATTCTCACAGTCGCCGCAGCCGAATCTGCGATCGGGCTGGCAATTCTGGTTGTCCTCTTTCGTAACAGGAACACCATTAATGTGAATGATCTGGGCACAATGAAGGGATAAATGATGGTAGACAAGATGGAATCAATTTATCTGGGTATCGTTCTGGCGCCTTTAATCGGTTCGATCATCGCCGGTCTGTTCGGCAAGGTGATTGGCCGCAGTGGCGCACACTGGGTCACGATCATCGGGGTGGGTATTTCCTGCCTGCTCTCCCTGCTGGCCTATAAGCAAATTATGTTTGACGGTGGCGAAATCTACAACGCCACGGTCTATACCTGGCTCTCCAGCGGTGGTATCCGCTTCGAGGTTGGATTCCTGATTGATAAATTGTCCGTCACGATGATGGTTGTCGTATCCTTCGTTTCCTGGATGATCCATATCTATACCATTGGCTATATGCACGATGACCCCGGCTATCAGCGGTTCTTCAGTTATATCGCCCTGTTTACCTTCTCCATGCTGATGCTGGTCATGTCCAACAACTTCATGCAGTTGTTCTTTGGCTGGGAGGCGGTCGGTCTTGTTTCCTATCTCCTGATCGGTTTCTGGTTCAAACGGGAATCCGCCATCTTCGCCAGTCTCAAGGCCTTCCTCGTCAACAGGGTCGGGGATTTCGGTTTTCTGCTCGGTATCGCTGCCGTCCTGATGTATTTCAATAGCCTGGATTATGTAACGGTCTTTGCCAGGGCGCCTGAGTTCGCCGGGACTACTGTATCGGTAATTGGAGACACGCAGTGGTCATTGATGACACTGATTTGCATCTGTCTGTTTATCGGCGCCATGGGTAAATCGGCACAGGTCCCGTTGCATGTCTGGCTGCCGGATTCCATGGAAGGTCCCACGCCGATCTCGGCCCTGATCCATGCCGCAACCATGGTGACGGCCGGTATCTTCATGGTGGCGCGTATGTCACCCCTGTTTGAACTCTCGGAAACGGCACTGAGTTTTATCCTGGTCATTGGCGCAATCACGGCCTTGTTCATGGGTTTCCTCGGCCTGGTTCAGCACGATATAAAACGGGTCATTGCCTATTCGACACTTTCCCAGCTGGGTTATATGACCGTGGCGCTGGGCGCCTCTGCCTATGCGGCGGCGATCTTCCACCTGGTCACGCACGCCTTCTTCAAGGCACTGCTGTTCCTGGCCGCGGGTTCGGTCATCATCGCCTTGCACCATGAGCAGGACATGCGCAAGATGGGGGGGCTTTACAAGGCCATGCCGATTACCTGGATAACCTGTTTGTTCGGGACACTGGCACTGGTTGCCTTTCCAGGCACATCCGGATTTTTTTCCAAGGATGCAATCATTGAAGCGGTACATCTGTCAACGCTGCCTGGATCCGGGTTCGCCTATTTTTCTGTAATGGCAGGGGTGTTGATTACCTCATTGTACAGTTTCCGCCTCCTGTTCCTGACCTTCCATGGTAAGGAACGCATGGATGCGCACACACGGAAACACCTGCACGAATCGCCGGCGGTGATTACCTTTCCACTGTCCGTTCTGGCCATTCCATCATTGATTATCGGGGCATTTCTGATCGGTCCGATGCTGTTTGGCGGGTATTTCGGTAATGCCATTTATGTGTCGGAAAACCATGACGTGCTGGCGGAACTGGGACATGACTATCATGGTCTCTGGATTTCCATCCTGCACGCGTTTAAAAATCTGCCGGTTTATCTGATGGCGGCTGGTTTTGTAATCGCATGGTTATGCTATATCAGGTATCCACAACTACCCGAGCAGATCACTAACCGCATCAGGGTGGTCCATACCATACTGATTAATAAATATTTCTGTGATGACTTTAATCAGGCCTTCTTTGCCGGTGGTGCACGCGGCATCGGGCGATTACTCTGGCAGATCGGTGATGTCAGAATCATCGACGGGTTGCTGGTCGATGGCTCTGCGCTGACAGTACGCTGGTTTTCGGGCGTCGTGCGTCAACTACAGTCCGGCTATCTGTATCACTATGCCTTTGCCATGATTCTCGGTCTGCTGACCCTGCTGGGTATCTTCGTACACAGGCTGTTTATCTAAATGGGGAGAGGCAGGGAAGGTATTAAATAAGAAAAGCAAGATGAAGAAGAAAGAAAAAGCACAATATAATATTGATCTATCTTGTGTCTTTTTTCGTGTACTCCGCATACCTTGCATTTAACAAACTGGATAACTATGTGAATGTTTGCTGAATTACCATTACTGAGTTTACTGATCTGGACCCCGATACTGGGCGGTGTCTGGGTACTGTATGCAGGTGACAGACAGGCCTTGACGGTCAAGTATCTAACCCTCGCTGTTTCCGTGGTTACCTTTGTCTTTTCTGTCATGTTGTATGCCGGATTTGATACCACTACCTACACCATGCAGTTTATAGAGCGTTCTTCCTGGATCAGTACATTTGATATCTATTACCATCTCGGTGTAGATGGAATTGCCCTCCCTCTGATCCTGCTGACCACCTTTACCACGGTGCTGGTGGTACTGGCCGGCTGGGAGGTAATCGAGAAACGGGTCGCACAATACATGGCCGCATTCCTTATCCTTGAGGGATTGATGAACGGCACATTCGCCGCAATGGATGCCATCCTGTTCTATGTGTACTGGGAGGCCATGCTGATCCCGATGTTTCTGATCATTGGTGTCTGGGGTGGCTCCAGGCGTGTCTATGCCACGATCAAGTTTTTCCTGTATACGTTTCTTGGTTCGGTCTTCATGCTGGTGGCCTTCCTGTATCTCTATTCACAGGCGGGCAGTTTCAATATCGCTGACCTGCATGCCTTGCCGCTGGGTCTGACTGCGCAAAAACTGATCTTTATCGCCTTTCTGCTTGCCTTTGCCGTCAAGATCCCGATGTGGCCGGTCCATACCTGGTTACCGGATGCCCATGTGGAAGCACCCACGGGGGGGTCGGTCATCCTGGCCGCCATCCTGTTGAAAATGGGCGGGTATGGTTTTCTGCGCTTCAGCCTGCCCATCACCCCGGATGCGAGTCAGGCCTTTGCCGGGTTCATGATTGTGCTGTCCCTGATCGCGATCGCCTATATCGGGTTTGTCGCGCTGGTGCAGCATGATATGAAGAAACTGATCGCCTATTCATCTGTATCCCACATGGGTTTTGTTACCCTTGGATTCTTTATCGGTTTCAGTATCTATGCCACGAGTAATTCATTGAGCGGTGCTGTAATGGGTATGGAAGGTGGTATGGTGCAGATGATCTCGCATGGATTTATTTCAGGGGCACTGTTCCTTTGCGTCGGCGTCATGTATGACCGCATGCACAGCCGTGAGATCAAGGATTATGGCGGTGTGGTCAACACCATGCCCCGTTTCGCCGCATTCATGATGTTGTTTGCACTGGCCAATTCAGGTCTGCCGGGCACCTCCGGATTCGTGGGGGAATTCCTGGTAATCCTCAGCAGTTTCAAGGCCAGTTTCTGGATCGCCTTCGTGGCGGCAACTACCTTGATACTCGGTGCTGCGTATACCCTGTGGATGTACAAGCGGGTTATCTTCGGTGATATCGCCAATGAAAATGTTGCCGAGCTGAAAGATATCGGTTCAAGAGAGACGGTGATATTACTGATGCTGGCTGTGGCAGTGCTGCTGTTCGGAATCTGGCCGGCGCCGTTGCTTGACGTCATGCATCCGACTATCGAACATCTGCTTGAACATGTGATGCAATCCAAACTGGGTTAATGGAATTCGACATGGTTAATAATCTGATCCTGGTAGTACCCGAGCTAACCCTGCTGATACTGGCATGTCTTGCCCTGGTCATTGATACTTTTATCAAGAACCCTGCTTCCAGGGGTGGTATCTACTGGTTTACACAGACTTCACTGATAGTCACGATTTGCCTGATCTATTTTTATTGCCCACATCAGCCAACCGTCGCTTTCGAAAATTCCTTTATCAGCGACCCGATGAGCACCGTACTCAAGATGTTCATTTGTCTGATTTCCTTTGTAGTGTTCCTGTATTCGCGTGACTATCTGAAGGAAAATGACCTCCTCAAGGGTGAATATTTCATACTTGGCCTGTTTGCCGTACTGGGTATGATGGTCATGGTGTCAGCCTACAGCCTGCTGACGGTGTATCTCGGTCTCGAATTACTATCGCTGTCATTGTATTCGATGGTCGCCATGCACCGGGATTCGCAGCCGGCAACCGAGGCCGCCATGAAATATTTTGTGCTGGGGGCACTGGCGTCAGGCATGTTGTTATATGGAATGTCCATCCTCTATGGCGTGACCGGGTCCCTGCAACTGACGGTCGTTGCGGAATATATCGTGCAGCAGAGTGACGCTAATCACTTTCTGGTGTTTGGCCTGGCATTTGTCATTGTGGGGGTCGCTTTTAAACTGGGGGCCGCCCCGTTCCACATGTGGATCCCGGATGTGTATCAGGGGGCACCCACTTCAGTGACCCTGTTTATCAGTAGTGCACCCAAGCTGGCTGCCTTTGCCATGGCCATGCGTCTGCTGGTTGATGGTATGTTCCCGCTGCTGGGTGACTGGCAGGGTATGCTGATTATTTTATCCATCCTGTCCATGGCAACGGGCAATATTATTGCCATATCACAAACCAATATCAAACGCATGCTGGCTTATTCAACTATTGCGCATGTAGGGTTTCTGTTGCTTGGACTCATTGCCGGCAGCCGTGCCGGGTTTGCCGGATCCATGTTTTATGTCATTATCTATGCGCTCATGAGCATGGGTTCCTTTGGTATGATCATCCTGCTGGGGCGGAAGGGATTCGAGGCCGACAACCTGGATGATTTCAAGGGACTGGCTGAACGCAGCCCGTGGTTTGCCTTTATCATGCTGTGTCTGATGTTTTCCATGGCAGGCGTACCGCCCTTCGTTGGTTTCTGGGCCAAGTGGTTTGTACTGAAAGAACTGGTTGCCGTGGATATGGTATGGCTCGCCGCGCTGGCGGTCCTGTTTTCCATCATCGGCGCCTATTATTATCTGCGCATCGTAAAATTGATGTATTTTGATCAGCCGACATCCATGCTTGCCATCAAGGCATCCCAGCAGATGCGCCTGGTGCTCAGTCTGAACGGACTGGTCATTCTGGCGCTGGGGCTGGTACCGAATGTATTAATGGCCCTTTGCATTTCCGCATTGACAAGATAATAGTGGTCAGTTGTCTGTAGTCAGTTGTTGGTTGTTTACCAACCCACTACCAGCAACCTGCAACCCGCAACAAAC
>MGXK01000127.1:0-177 GCA_001802375.1 Gammaproteobacteria bacterium RBG_16_51_14 | reverse complement strand
GTTGTTGGTAGCATTTTCAAGTTCTCTGACCCCTTGATGGTGCTAACCGGCAGCAACGGAGATGGTGAATGCAGCCGGATTGAGCAGGAAATGGGTCCATATACCCGCTGCGTAACCGAGAGCGATCGCCCAGGTCCACCTGAGATGGGAAAAAAAGGTATAGACCCTGGGGGCCTG
>MGXK01000126.1:5460-10546 GCA_001802375.1 Gammaproteobacteria bacterium RBG_16_51_14 | reverse complement strand
TATTGCCTGGACGGTGCGCATCCAAGCGAGCCCGCCCAAAGTCTCGATGCCACCACCCAGTCGGCACAAGGTCACTTTTTACATGTTTTACATATTTTACATATTGACCAAGAAACCATAAGGCATTGTTATCATACCTGTCATTACTTGCTTCATTGGTTGTTTCGAGGTGGGTAAGAAATTTTGTAATAAAATCTTCAAGTGTTTTTCCTGTTTCTCCTTGATAAGCTTGCGTCTGTAATGTTCGTAAGTAATCACGAGGAGAAGAGCCTATTTCTAATTGTCTTCTGCCTCCTAATGTCTTTCCTCGGCCTTGTTGAGGCATAATGGGTAAACTTTCAACTAATCCTACAGACCAGCCTGGAACGGCACAAATACGTCCATTATTGACTACTTCTAATTTGGTCTGTCCCCGATGATTGCTTGAATATTCTTGAGGAAAATATACAAGCTCGTCTGTATCTAGTGCCTGTCTTAAGGTATCCCATATCCAGACAGTTTTTTCGGTATTGACACGAACAGGTATTAAAGGATCAGAAGGAGAACGTCTGGTTTGATAAATTTTTTCTTCTGCTGCGTGTTTAAGAATAGCTGCTTTCATTCGGTCAATAAGAAGGGGTGTTGGCATTGCCATGGGTGTTAATTCTAAACGATCAAACCCTTGTGGAACTTTTCTGCCTACAAGTTCTCTATTATGAGCAAATAGTTCTACAACCTGTTCTTGGGTTGGTATTGGATACTCTTTTCCATCTATTCCAATCACCCCAATGCTTTCTGATTTCGGAAGAAGCGTGAGAATGCCGGTGCGGTTTAAGGCGGTAACGCAACGGGTATATTCCCTTTCAACAGGAAATAACTGTTCTGATTGAGGAGCTCCTTCCATGTGCGCTGATGCGTCTATAGATTGTTTTGACATACCCTATGATACCTTTTTTTGGTTAGATTGTTCCATCAACCTAATATAATAGATCGGGAAACCAGTCTTTCCTAGCCTAAAAGTTGGGTGCAAATTTGGTGCAACTGGGGTAGAAACTGTAGAAGCAGTACACTTTATGGAAGCTAAAACAACCTGTTTTTACCCGTAAATTGGTTAATAACCGGCTATTGCCTTGCCAATTTCGGGACCGCGCATGACTCATAATCCTTTGGTTTTTAGATAGAGCAATCTCGATGATGCCTGGACTACTTCTCCGCATCTTCTATAGTCCACGTAAGGTTGCAGGTGAAATCAGGATCGCGCTTCGGGGTGAAATCCCAATCAATCTATCATTAACTATGGATGTTCCACAGATCGATATTTATTTAGAGGTAACGAACCTTAGCAACTTAAAACTGGAACTGGATCGAATGTTACTTGATTTATGGTTTGGCCAACCTGTACTCCAAGGATTTATCCTAGAGCATTACAAAATCCCGCCTAGGAGTTCAGATACCCAGATCTTCTATCGTTCGGATTTAACTTCGAAGCAAATCGAGCAAATCAGACCATACCTAACTGCATCCCCACCTAGTGGAAATATTTCCCTCTCGATAATCGCATGCTTTAGTTCAAAGATAGGGACCATTGAAGTCAATCAGAGGTTTGAGAGAAGGAAAGTTTGAGTCGGAAACCGCATTAGATTTCATATTATCAACTCGCTGAAGCGGACGCAGCCTCAGCGCGCGGTTTTCGGTCGATGATAGTAAGGCCGGGCCGCTTCCATGAGAAGGCCTGAATTGTCAAGGGGTCGACGTGGCGACCCACCCGTCTATCTCCATCCAACTGATGCCTTTTTTGCCTCGCTTCCATCCGCACTCTCTTGAACCCTTTCCTTTGGGCTCGGTGCATGTTGGTGTTCTTCTTAGGTGGGTGCTGCCATCCCTTCGACAAGCTCAGGACAGGCTCAGCTGCGGTTTCCTTCGGCAAGCTATGTCTGGCTCGCCTTTTGGCCTAGCTGCCCGTCGCAGTCACCCGAACGGGGCATTCGTTGGATCATAAGCCGGAGGATACAATCCCCAATCTCACCCTTCTTCTTTCAACGTATCGTTCCACGCTCCTTTCCTAAAACAAAGAAACCTTTTTCATCCCTTCCCGCCTTCCATCATCCCTTCGAGCATTCACCCGTCAGCATCAATTCAAGTTCCTCTTCCTCTCCCGCCGAACAAGGGCTGACCTTCATCACCCCCGCAGGCTCCTTCTCCCGTTTCGCATGATAGAACGGATCATAGATCTCGCCTGTCGTCCATAGGCGATGCAACAGCACCGCCAGCTTTCTCGCTACCGCCACCACCGCCCTCTTCTTCGCATTCTTCCCTCCTCGCTCCATCAGCTTCAGTCCCCATCGCCGCAAATCACAATCCGGACCAAATGGCCCAAGGATGTATTGACCACTCCCCACCAGCAAACTGCGCAGGTAGCTATCCCCTTCTTTCGTAATCATCAACTGCGGATCCCGTTCCCCTGACTGGTCTCGTTTCGGCACCAGTCCAATGTAGGCCCCTACCTCCCGGCTCTTCCCAAATCGCCCAGGATCTTCCAGAGTCAGGATATACGCCAGCGATGTGACCGGCCCAATCCCTCCTACCCGTTGTAGATGTTCCGCCTCCGGATAGCGCTCCTGACAGAGCTTTTCGATCTCCCGGTCGTAGTCCCGTATGCGACTGGTCAGTGATGCAATCGTCTCCACAATGGGCTGCAAGGCGCAGCGTAGTTCCTCGGGAATGGAATCAACCACCTTTTTATCAAAACTCGCTGCCGAACAAGACGGCAGTCGCCCTCCAACGCTTTTCACCGTCCCCTGTACATGGTTAATCAGCTTCGTCCGTGCCTTAACCAGAATATCCCGCGACTTGATCAACGTCAGATCCACCTGCCCTTCTGCACGCCTGTGCTCTATGGCGATAGCAGTTTCGGATCCAAGCGTACTAGCCATGCCAGGTACTCCGCATCCGCCCCATCTCCTTTGTGCGCATTCTCGTAGATCAATCGCAACTTCCGCGCATTCGCTACCAGCACTTCGTGCCCCATCTCTTTCAACGGTTGACTGGCCCAGCGAGAATGGGTTCCCACTTCCATCGCCGCCCGACAGCTCGGTAGGCAGCTAAACCTCCGCTTCAGCCCAGTTGTAATTGTGGGTACTCGGCTCTCTTCTACCACTTCACCTTCCTCATCAAGGATACATATCTCCGAAGTTTTATCTCCCAGATCCAATCCTACGAAAATTGTGCTATCCTTAATCATGGCTGGTTCCTCCTTCATTTTGCACCCTTTGAGTGCGTTTTTGATTGTGACCATCCTAATCGGATGAAGCACATTTTGCGAGGTAACCGGCCTTCTCATACGAATCTGAGCTCGGGTCCGTTAGCTGGCGCCCTACCAAGACAAGGCTAGAATCAACCTGAGAGGGCATCCTATATCGTATTGCTGGACAAAGGAGCGAGGCTTGCCACCGATCCTTGCCGCACAGTTCCAGGATCTTGCCGCTCTGGCACGAGACGACCTCAAGCGCCGAGAGGGCGCTACTGACGCGGGATGCGGGCAGCAAGCAGCAATGCAACAGCATGAAAGGCCCAGCCAATGACATGGGAAGCCTCATGAGCGTCGAAAGAGATCGGCTTCTCTCCCTCATCGAGTTCTCTCAGCAGTCCGCCCTGTTGCGCGGCAAGCCAGCCGCTACCGTCGCCGCATACGGTCTCTTCGCTCTCTACGAGCACGAAATCCAAGGGCTGCCGGGTATCCGCATAAACGTCAATGGCTCCGAGAGCGAGGACGAGATTTGGCTTGCCGTTGAGCGGCTGCACGAGATGAGGCCGCCCGATGTTTCCAGCGCGGTACTGCGACCTTGGGTACAGATGACGCAGGCACCAACGGAGGAGCCGCGGCTGCGCGAGGCTGCGGATGGTGCAAGTCTGATCGCAGCAGGCACGCATTGTTCATCAGTGAAGCCGCCTGAGCAAGGCAAGCATGCCATCGACCCCGAGACGACGATCACGCTTTCCGACTACGAGGAGGCCCCTCTGATCCGGGCCCAGTTCGCTACTTACCTCGCCACGAAGTGGCGTCCCTGGGCCGAGGAAGAAAAGCGTCGCCGCAGAACCATCCGCCTCTATTCCCAACTCTTCACGCTGAAGCACCAGCTCGAGGGCAGCATTGTCGAAGCGCAGCTCGAGCTCGTCTGGGGCGTGGGCCTCGGTAGTTGGAACTCTAATGGCGCGATCGTGAGCTATCCGTTGGTAGGACGGTTGGTCGAGATGTCGCTCAACCCCGAGACGGCCGAAGTGGAAATCCGGCCGCGGGATGTCGATGCTCGCATCGAGGTCGACTGGTACGCATCCGTCGATAACCCTGGCGTTGCCGATCTCGAGAAGGCGGCGAAGGAGTTCTTCGGGAAGGCTGCGACAACCTTTTCGCCGTTTGACCGCGGCACCTTCGAGCCGTTGCTTCGCACGGCGGTTACCAACCTAGACGCGAACGGCATATACTGGCCAAGCGAAGTGCCAGCGGAGGACCGGACGCTGCCTAAGGCGGACGACAAACTCAAAGTCACCGACACGTGGGTACTCTTTGCGCGTCCGCGCACCAATAGCATGTTCCTGCAGGATCTGGAGAAGCTGAAAAAACAAGTCGAGGAAGCCGAGTCCTATCCGCCCGCGGTGGCTGCGATCGTAACCGACCCAGACACGACCAACCCGGTTGTCGAACTGCCACCTTTCCGTGGCGTCTCCGCCTCATACCACTCGGAGGGCACCACGAGCGGCAAGAAAGTGCACGACATCTACTTCCCCAAACCATTCAACGACGAGCAGATTCGTATCGTCCAACTACTGGAGGTTCACGACGGTGTGGTCGTGCAGGGACCACCCGGCACCGGCAAGACGCACACCATTGCCAACGTCATCTGTCATTACTTGGCCGAGGGCAAGCGGGTGCTCGTGACCTCGATGAAGGACCCGGCATTGGCGGTGCTGCAGGAGCAGCTTCCTGAGGAAATCCGTCCGCTTGCTATCTCGCTGCTGACGAGTGAACAGGAAGGGATGAAACAGTTCGAACACGCCATCCACAAGATTGCCTCTGAGGTACAGGGATTCGACCGCACCAGCACCGCGA
>MGXK01000126.1:3517-5405 GCA_001802375.1 Gammaproteobacteria bacterium RBG_16_51_14 | reverse complement strand
GCCGGCATTGATCGCAAGATTGGCGAATGGGCGAAACGTAATCTCGCCAAGGTCACGCTAGAGACCGAGGTAATTGACCCTCAGGACGCCGCGCGCGAGGTCGTCCGGAACGCCGGTCAGTTCGATTGGATTCCTGACTCGCTTGGAATTGCTCCTGAATTTGCGCCGCAGTTCTCGGATGCCGATGTTGTGCGGCTGCGCGAGGCAAGGCGTGCTCTAGGCCTAGACATTGATTACATCAATGCGTCGCTGCCACAACTCGTGGAATTTCCCGACTCTAAGGCGCTACTTGAAATCCATCAGGACCTGTCCCTGTTCGAAAAGCTGAAACAGGGCGTAGAAAAGGGGGACGTTCCGGCGCTCGCCGATTCGAGCCAGGAGACCCTCGCTCTCGCTCAGAAGCTCCTAACGCACATCGAGATGCTAAAGCATCTGCGCGACGAGTTAGCTCAAGAACATCGACCCTGGATGGTCGCCATGCGCGAACGGCTGCGCCGCAGTGGCAACGAAGAACTGCTGAAGATGCTGGAAGCTCTCGGAACAGAGCTTGAGCAGGCTATCGAGGGGCGCAAAGTGTTCCTTGTGCGGCCGGTTTCCACGCCGGAAGGCATTGAGCTGGATGCCGAGATTGAGGAGGCTCTGAGGAATCTCAGTAATGGCAAGAGTCCCTTTGGTCTGATAGGACTGTTCGGCAAGTCAGCGCAGAAGAAGAAGTTGGACAGTATTCGTGTTCTAGGCAATCCCCCTGTCGACGCCGAAAGCTGGAAGCATGTGACAGAGTATCTGGCGTTGTTGAAACGCCTGCGTGAATTGGCCTTGCGCTGGAACGCTCTTCAGCACGACCATCAGCTCGAAGCGGTACAGGCGGATCGGCCGGAGGGCGGCCTGGCTGCTGCCCAAGAGTATGCCAATTACCTCAAGTTAAAACGAGTAGTAAAGGCGGAAGGCGTACTTTGCACCGCGGCTTCTCGCGTGTTCCCCAACTGGGTTTATGCCCGAGTAGTGGCGGATAACACACAGCGACTGGCTGAACTGGAGAAAGGTCTTCGGCACCATCTCACCAAGAACCGGCTTGCCAACGTATGGGCTGGTAAGGAGCGCTTTCAGAAGGTGCTGGAAGGCCGCACCGGGCGAGTCATAGAGGACATTCGCCGGTTCCTCTCCGAGACATTAGGCAATCCGAAGATAGAAGACACCCGAATGCAAGGTGAGTGGTCGGCGTTGATGGCAGAACTATCTCGCGTGCTGGGTATGGGCACGCATCTCGCCACTGTGCGTGACGTTTGCGACAAGATTAAGGCTTCTGGGGCGCCGCTTTACGCTATTTCGCTCAAACAACCGCTTGAGGGCACAGTGGATGGCCTTCTGACGGATAACTGGCGCCAAGCTTGGCGCCTGAGGCGTTTGGCTACCTACCTTGAGTCGATTGACGCGCAAGAAGAACTGAAGAGGTTGGCGAAGGTCCGCCACGAAGTGGAAAACGATTTGTCTCGCGCCTACCGCGATATCGTGGTGAAGCGAACGTGGCTGGAACTCGCGGAGAAAGCTTCGCCTAGCATCCGGGCCGCCCTGGAGGCGTACCTAAACGCCATCAAGAGGTTCGGCAAGACGGGCAAGGGCAAGAAAGCGGTATTCGCTCGGGTCGAGGCGCGTACGGCAGCATCGCAGGCGAACCCTGCAGTGCCATGCTGGATTATGCCCCACTACCGCGTGTCCGAATCACTGCCTGCAGAACTGGGCTGCTTCGACCTTGTGGTGATCGACGAAGCATCCCAATCCGACCTCACTGCTTTGCCTTCTCTCTTAAGGGCCAACAAGGTGCTCATCGTCGGCGACGATAAGCAGGTCTCGCCCGAAGGCGTGGGCCTCGAAGTGGATAAGATGCACG
>MGXK01000126.1:3156-3368 GCA_001802375.1 Gammaproteobacteria bacterium RBG_16_51_14 | reverse complement strand
ACTCCAAGCGCGAGTTCTACAATCACGATCTGCGGCCACTGCGAATGCCCAAAGCCTCCGAGAGTCTCGACCCGCCCCTCATCGACGTGGTAGTGGAAGACGGGTACCGCAGCGGCTACGTCAATCGACCGGAGGCTCGCTTCATCGTCGATGAGATCAAGGCGATCGTGGCGGACCCGAGCATGGTCGGCCGCTCCATCGGGGTTGTCTCG
>MGXK01000126.1:372-3103 GCA_001802375.1 Gammaproteobacteria bacterium RBG_16_51_14 | reverse complement strand
TCGGGCCGGAAGTCCTGCAACGCCATCGCATCACGTGCGGCGATGCCCGCACATTCCAGGGAAAAGAACGCGACATCATGTTTCTCTCGATGGTATCGGCGCCCAACGAGGTGGGCGGGACGCTATCCGGAATTATGTATGACCAGCGTTTCAACGTGGCGGCTTCGCGCGCGAGGGACCGGATGTACTTGGTGCGCTCGGTGGAACCGGAGCATCTGAGCGAGGCGGACCAATTGCGGCGCAGTCTCATCGCACACTTCGCGGCGCCCTTCGCGAAGGACGAAGTGCGCGTGGAGGACCTGCGCAAACTCTGCGAGTCAGACTTCGAACGCGAGGTGTACGACGAGCTCACGCAGCGTGGTTACTGGGTAACGCCCCAAGTGAGGGTCGGCTAGTACCGCATCGATATGGTGGTGGAGGGATACCACGACGCGCGGCTTGCCGTCGAATGCGACGGGGACAAGTACCACGGCGCGGACAAATGGGCCGACGACATGCAGCGGCAACGCGTACTGGAGCGTGCCGGCTGGGTGTTCTGGCGGTGTTTCGCCTCCGCCTTCATCCGTCGGCTGAAGGAAGTGCTCGAAGATCTCTTGAAGACGTTGGCCGAGCGCGGCATCGAACCAATGGGTGCCGAAGACGCACCGAGGAGCGTGCATACCGAGCACCGTGTCGTATCTTCTTTCACTGAGCCAGCGGCGTAGCAGGGCAACATGATACCTGTTGAAGTTTGAGCGAGCGCCAACGCACCAACTCCTGCGGCGCTGCCGGCACAAAACAGATCAGCGCGAGGAGACGCACCTCCAGTAGAGGCTCGGCTGCATCGTTCGACTGGCGACGGATATCTCTTTGACCTTGGGCGAATGTCCGTTTCTTCAGTCAGGTTGCGAAACGCCGATCTGCCATTCAGCGATTATGTGGAGTATGCCGGTCCTCCGGGGAATGACCCTCGCGGCGTCAATGCGCATGAAGTTTCAGAAGGCATTGTCCGGATCATCGAGGTCGAAGGCCCAGTGGTTGCGAAGCGAGTTTATGACATTTACCCGAGGGGCTGCGGCATCAAGCGAATGGGCCATGAGCTCAAGAGCACTGTGAACAAGGCGCCCTCGCATGGAATGAGAGCCGCTGGATCTCATGTCGTCCAGGTTTTCTCTTTCCTGTGCTGGCTCTTTCCAGGGTCTTTCGTGACAAGTTCTGCCAGGGTCTGAAGCACATGTACCTGCGTGGAGAGCTGGTGTTTGCAGGAGGGTGTGCCGAATTTGAAAGTTGGCAGAATTTCGTGCGCCTGGTATCCCTGATGCAATCCAAGGCCTGGGAGATGTATGCCAAAGAACCCTTTGCGGGCGCAGAGCAGGTCTTTGATTACCTGGGGCGCTACGTTCACAGAGTGGCCATCTCCAATCATCGCCTCGTGTCTATAGATAATGGTCGGGTCTATTTCCATTATCGCAATTACCGAAGCGCCAATAGGCCAAAGCGAATGAGCCTCAAGGGCGAAGAATTCATCCGGCGCTTTTTCTTGCATGTGCTCCCCAAAGGATTCGTGCGCATACGCTACTACGGACTGCTCCACCACCGGCAGCGCAAATCCAAACTCAAGCGCTGCAGGGAATTGTTGGGCCAATGTCCAGATTTGCCTCCCGCTGACAACGAACCCTATGATTTGTTACTGGAACGCCTGACGGGAATCGATATTCATCGCTGCCCTATATGTGGTTCGGGGCGCATGCTGCGACAACAGGTCCTTCCGCCGATACGGTTGACATCGCCGCAGGATGTGCCCCGCATTGCTGCCTTCCCTATTGAGGTGTCCAAATGAAGCTCATCCTGGCCAAAGCAACTGACGAGGGGTGTTTATCGTGCGCCAGACGCACCGAATTGACAACCAACGCTGGCTACCAGACGAGATCATGGCACTGGTCGGCCAATCCCAGGCTGGGCTTTTCTGGGACACGATCTCAACATATCCATGAAAACCCTGCGCAAATGTTCCTGTCTACACAGGATCAGGTATTCAATCCCCATAGAGATGTTGAAGATCGCGGTTCGTCCAACAAGTCGCTGAAGCGGCGGCGGTTGAAGGCACGAGTCAAGCAAAGGGGGTCTGCTCCAGGATTTTCTTCCTGAATGGGTACGTGTAAGATAAGAACTGAAGCTAGTTGAGCGTTATCTAGATCAGAGCCTCGGGCTAGTTTAGCTCCATATACGTTATGCGTTATGCGGCGCTAAACGTTACCGACGTGACAAAGAGAAACTAATCGATATGAGCACGAGACAGATTCCAGAGGAAGTCAAGAAGCAGGTAGAAGAAATCGTTGATAGATTTAATCGCTCTGTCCTCAGGGATCCCAATTGTCAGTATGTAACTCGCTATAGGGGAAGGTACTTGTATCTAAATCGAGTTGATTATGGCAAGACAGGCCCTATCTGTCGTTTAGAATATACTGGAAGTATGGACGAGTGGGACTTTGTCATCTACAAGTACAGCGATGAAAGGTACGATCCGGACGAGTGGATGTTCCCGGGCTCAGAATACATTGATGGGACGGTGGAAGGAGCAATGAAGGCAGGCTTAGGAGCGTATCCATAGGATTGGAGGGGAATGAGGCAACAATAGAGTAATGTCCGTCGAGTATCTGCCCGTAAGACGAACGGCCCAGCAAGAACCATGCTGGCTCAAGAGGAGTCAACTACAAATAGCGCCGCATAACAAGCGCATGAAGCCGACCTG
>MGXK01000126.1:0-344 GCA_001802375.1 Gammaproteobacteria bacterium RBG_16_51_14 | reverse complement strand
TTGAAGCCTTTCAAGCCAAGTTTGGCCACACTGCGAAACCCGCAGACGGCTTATGCGCCATCCGTTAGGTTTTGCAACTTTCAGGATGTATTGTCGTAAACTATTCTGAAAACCAAATCAAAGCAACCTTGGAGAATATTTATGAAAGCAATTGTATATCACGAATATGGTTCACCCGATGTTCTTAACCTTGAAGAGGTAGAAAAACCTACGCCCAAGGACGATGAAGTCTTGATAAAAGTTCATGCGGCGGCTGCAAATTATGCTGACTGGGCTCTCTTGACCGGTAAACCGTTCTTGGTCCGCCTAATGACCGGAGGGCTTCTAAAACCAAAAAACAAGAT
>MGXK01000125.1:10550-20165 GCA_001802375.1 Gammaproteobacteria bacterium RBG_16_51_14 | reverse complement strand
TGATTTTGACGGAACCATCATAACCTATAGAGGCTTAGAGCCGATTACCGACAGCAGTACCACTGCCATACGGACTTACAGCATAGCTACACCACCTCCGGTCGGTCCCGTTGCTTCAGCGGGGATTGATATAGTACGTCTGCGAAATCATGCAGATGCCGGCAAAATGCTCCTTGAAAGTGTTAACGGTACTTTTGAGAGTGTCACATTCAACAATCCGTCCACTTCGCTTACCATAAGTACCGGAGACGGTGATGATACTATTACAATAATGCAGCTTGATCCTGGTTTCACCGGCACGTTGAGTGTAAACGGTGAAGCAGGCGATGACACCATTGTTCTGGACATAGACTTTGACCTGAGGCCTGGATTCACGTTCGACGGAGGGACAGAATCTGACACAATCAGCGTTGAGCGCAACGCAAGTGTTACCCTTACCAATACTGCCCTGACCTTCGGCACCCCTGTCATTGATCCTTCAGCAGCGCTTGTAAGCATCGAGAGGGCGGTAGTTACTGCTAACACCCTGAACACGGACGCCTTCTCAGGCCGGGTGATATTTATGTCCGGTGTTCCATCATGGCATGAGCAGGGGCCTCAGGTAGTCAATGGAACAGACATATGGGACCCTGTTGCAGGGGCCATTCAGGCGATAGCAGTTCATCCCGACTATCCGGTTAACAAGACTGTTTATGTTGGTACTGTAAACGGTGGTGTATGGAGGATGACTACCACTACAGTCCTTTTTGCTACCGCAGAGTTTGCCCTGACTTCTGATGATACGACTATTTTAAATAATCTGGCGATCTATTTGAGACTTAATCCCGGATTAACAGTCAGTCTGGAAGGGCATACCGACTCAGTAGGCGATAGCGCAGATAATGTTATCCTGTCACAGAATCGTGTAAACTCAGCGGCCGACTACCTGATAGCTCAGGGTATAGCATCTGAACGTATCACAAGGGCGCATTATGGCGAAACACATCCTGTAGCTGATAATTCGACTGATGCCGGCAAGGCATTGAATCGCCGGGTAGAGCTGACCTATTGGGAGCCGCTCACAGATGAGTTCCCTTCCCTGTCAATTAGTTCCATTGCCTTAAGTCCAATTAACAGCAGCCGTATCTTCGCCGGTATAGGCAGGACCAGCAGCGCCGGAGGCATTGGCGGTCCTGAGAACGGACTGTTATATAGTGCTGATGGTGGTGATACATGGACATTGCTTGGCAGGGAGATATTCAGCGGCCTGCGGATCACAGATGTTGTGCCGACTCCAATAATTGCCGCGGGCGGTCAGGTCGTATTTGTCTCGACCCTTGATGTTGACAGAGATGGGGACAATGTCCTTGACAATGAGGGCGGCGTCTTTCTTGGAGAGGTTTCACCTGATGGGACGACCTCGACATTTGTCAGAATTTCCGGTGACGGGAGCAGCGGTCTGCCTGCCGCCCATTATACTGATCTGGTTATGGACCCAGGAGATGTGGGCAGGCCGTTAAGATTATTTGCCGCAACACCTAACTTTGGAATCTATCGGTGGACCCAGCCTCCGGATGGTGATGGGCTGTGGCATCAGGTTAACACAGGTTTCCAGTTCGGGACAGATGGAGATGCTGACGGAAATGATGATCTCCTGCAAGGGGCCATCAGGATCAGGTTTGCTATCCATGAGGCATCAGGCACGCTTTATGCCGCAGTGCTTGGTCCGGTGGATGGTTCAGCCCTTTTCAGTTTAGCCGGTGCCGGAGGATCTGGTCTTATAGGCATCTTCAAGACTGTTAATTCCGGTGGTAACTGGACTTCCGTAGCAGTACCGACTTCTACAGATGCAGCTACAACCTATGGTCTTAATCCAGGTGGGCAGGGGGATGTCCACTTCTCGATTACAGTAGATCCTTCCAATGAGGACAGGATTTATGTTGCAGGAGATGTCCAGCCTGTTGTCAGTGGTAATTCACGCGGGTTAACCTCTTGGGCAGGCCGGGTATTTCGATTCAATCCGGTCAGCAGCACCTGGGAACAGGTCGTCGGGAATAATACTCAAAATACAGCGCCGCATGCCGATTCACGCGGTCTTGTCTTTGCGAACGATTTCCTCCTGCTGGAGATAGATGATGGCGGCCTCTACCGGCTTTATAATCCACATGCGGCGGTAGGCGTCAGTGAGACCTCGCCCGTCTGGGTGTCTGATAACCGCGGCCTTCGCATACTGGAAGCAGGTTACCTGAGTTACGATACACTCAGTAATATCATCTTCTCAGGCAACCAGGACAATGGATCTACTCAACAGATAAGCAGCGGTTCTTTGAACTGGTCCATCATCCATGTTGGGGATGGATTCCAGCAGGCGAGTGCTGTTGTAGATCTGCCCCCTCCTGGTGGAACTCCGAATGTTGTCCGGTATTCCCTGGCAAATAACTTTGACTTTGTTTATTTTGCCACATATACAAATACAGGAACTGTAATCAGCGCACCTGCCAGGGCCAATCTGGCTGCTGCGGCAACACCTGGCACAAGGTTGAGTGGTCTGACAAATCCACTGGACAATCCGGGAGCGCCGAATAACCTGAGTGTGACCGAGATTCCTATTGCCGTCAACCGCTTCAACAACGACCGGGTACTCATAGGCAAGTTTGGCCTCTATGAGAGCACAAATCGTCTGGCAACTATAAGCCGCATTGACACTGATGGACCAACTGCCAAACTGGCTGACGGCAGTTTCCCATTCTGGAATGGGATTGGCGCTATTGCATACGGTGGAAGAAGCGGCGGTGTTGACAATCCTGATGTACTGATATACAGCCGTGGGAACAGCCTCATGTTCCGTGACAATCCGGCGAATCCTTTCGGGGTAAATAGTCTTGCCGGAGCCGGTTATATAGTGGATATAGCACTGGAACCTGATAACTGGAAGAGGGTATATGTTGTAGACAACAAGAACAATGTCTACCGGATTGATGATATCACAGACGTGGCGACAGTCTGGGTCAGGATTACGGGTAATCTTGCAACGTTGGGGCAGAAGAATGAATTGTCCGGTATAGCCTTTGCCAATAATGGTGTCAATGATGTATTGCTCGTGAGTGGAACCGTAGGGATATCCAGGCTATTTAACCCGCAAACAGCAGATATTTCGGCCTTTTGGACAGAATTTGGCCGGGGCCTTCCAAACGCATTTGTACGAGACGTTCAGTATCTTGATCTCGATAACAGTTCAACAATTAACAGCGGTGATTTATTGTTAGCCGGCACCATGGGGCGTGGTGTCTGGACGATCGGAGGGGATCAGATCACAGACCTCACCCGGACAGGAATAGTTCGAATTTATGGTGAGGATGGAAGTTCGGCTAACGATTCATTTAAGATTTCCATCAGCGAGTCTAATCCGGTACTCTTTGATGTATTCGATCTCGGTGACAGTGCAACAGACCCCATAATTTCCTCTGTCTATACAATTTTTGCTAATGTTGAATTCCTGGGTCGGGGCGGTAATGACACCCTCGTGGTAGACCACTCACAGGGTGCTGTCAGTATCCCTGACCGCATCTATTATAATGGTGGCACCCAGACCGTTGCCGACACCCTTACCCTCAGCGGCCCTGCATCGTTAGTGAGCGACTGGAATCATGGCACTGCCGGAGGAATGGACTTCTATGAGCTGCTGGATGTCTCCGGCAATAAGCAGATGGTCTTTTATGAAAATGTCGAGAACGCAGATGACAGCGCACTCCCGACCTTCCTTAGTACTATCGGTGCAAAGATAGAGGGGCTGTTTGAGTTACTCATTGACATGTTGTCTCCGGGGATGGATTCGACCCCACCCGATATCCCCGTGCTTGGTGCATCCCTCGCAAGCGCCCTGGATGGGGCCAGATCTGAGGAGTTTACTCCTTTAGTTGAACCTGGACCTCCGGTTCCGGAAATTACACAGGTGCTTTTTGAATCCCAGGAGACCTCTCCATTGTTGCGACGTTTCTTTGAAACAGGGACAGGTGCATTTGACATAACCGACATTAGCTCGTTCTCATTGGTTGAACTTGTTAATGCCCTGGAAGGTCTGGACGAATCGGGCCTCGGAACTGTTACTTATACAGGAAATGAAGTATCAGGCTATGAAGTCACAGTTACCGGCATAAAAAAGACGCTCGATGGACGTGCAGATATTGATCTTTATCTGTTCGATGGTGCTATTGATGTTCTTGGTCTAATGGATATTGAGGCGGACGTCACACTGAACTTTGTATTCGGCGTTGATGCAGTGCATGGCGCCTATCTCAAATCCAATACGACGCCGGAAGTTGTAGTAGACAATATCCGTGTTCAGACATCCGGTGAGCTTGGCGCCGTCGGGCTATTAGGGGACATTGATGTAGCCCTGACTCAGGCTGAACTGACAATGGATCCCCAGGTAAGGTTTGAGATTCACGCTGACGAAAGCGGTGGTGATGGATTTATCCGCCTGATCGAGCTCGTCAATAATTTCACAGACCTGTTTAGTTTTGATCTGGTTGGAGATCCGGGAGATGTCGAGGCCGATGTCGTCTTTTCCGCTGACTTCAATGTCTCCGGAGATATTCCTGGCATCAGTGATGCGTTGATCAGCGGAAGCGCCGGCCTCATCTTTACATGGCTGGACATTACGGATCCAGTCACTGTTACAATTGAAGGGAAGAGCGCCAGTCCTGCCGGTCAGCTCCTGGCGCAATACCTCAACTTTGGTTTCAACAACCTCATGATTGCTGATCAGATTAAGACTAAGCTTGAGGATCTTCGGGACAACTGGCTTGAAGAACTCAGGCTGTCTGACAGTTTTGACCTTGGCATACCCTTTGTGGACGTCTCTCTTGATGATGTTTTTGATCTTGGAGCAGCTTTTGATGCTGCCGTCCTTGCCAAAATAGATTTTAACAGCATTCATACCTTCCAGGACTTTGTTGCGGCAGTCAATCAGGCAGGCCTTGTTCCTGCCGGCCGGGAGATCACGTATGACTCCGATGCCCAGGCATTTACAATACCTCTTGAGTTTACTATTGACCTTCACGAATTAGGACTGCGCGATCTCAATGTAATCGGCAGGATCAGCCTTGATCTGCTGGATAATGAGGGGTTGATCCAGATCGGCGATTACGTAGATCCAAATGACCTGCTCGGCGGGGGGTATGCGACCCTTACACAGTTGGTCAATCTGGGAATTATCAAGGCAGAGATGATTGTTGACTGGGATCTGATAGATGAGGATGCGGTCATCAACTCAGGCATCATCGGACAGAATCTGCTCGATGCAGAGGGACTCGTTGGCGGCGGTAATCTGGTCAATATGGATGAGCTTGTTGACGGAGGATTTGTCACCCTCGGAGATCTGGCGGATGCAGGTTTTGTAACGCCTGGTACAATAGTCGGGAATCTCGGTTTTGTACGGGATTTAAATCTGATGGCGACGAATGTCGCAGACCTTGGGCTTGACGCATTCAGCCTGATTAATACAGTGGATCTAGTAGATATTGGAGACCTGCTTACAAGTGGTCTTACATCTTTAGAGAACCTCTTTGACACTGCACTCCTTGACCTTGGCGACATAGCAATCAATAGCCTGCCTATTGCAGATCTTCTGAGTTCCGGGCTCGCGTCACTCCAGAATCTGGTGGATCAGGGGTTGGTGTCGGCAAACGATTTCGTATCAGACGCACTCATCAATATACAGGATCTCATAAATGATACGGCAGTTGATCTGGATGATCTCATCGCTGAGGCATTGCTCGATGCATCTGACTTTGATCCTGCTGCACTGATTGACAGGGCATCCGTATTTGTAAACAATATTGCCACCCTCGCTGAGCTTATTGACAATGCACTGGTTAACGTAAACGATTTTGCAGATATCGCGATAAGTGCGGCCGGCCTTATTTCTTCCGGACTTGCCACACAGTTTGAACTCAACTATAACCATCTTGTTGACGGCCTCGGAAATGTCTCATTGCACAATCTGGTAAACTCCGGTGTTGCAACATTGCACGAGCTTGCAGGAAATAGTTTCATATCTTCAACTAACCTTACGGTAACTAATTTCTCACTTACGGATCTCCTGAATGCAGGGTTTACCAATGTGGCCGAGTTGGTTACTTCAAACATGCTGCAGGTGGAAGACCTTTTGACGACCAGGTTAGACCTTCAGGGCCTCCTTGATTCAGAGGTTATAAACCTTTCCGCGCTGGTATCCGGCGGTCTGCTTGACCTGACCGACATGATCCTCGATGAAGTGGACATCCCGGGTCTGATTGAATCAGGGCTCGTTGATCTCGGTGACCTTGCCCGTGAGAGTTTGTTGATGCCGGTACAGATAGCGGTTGATGAGCTGCTTTCATCAGAGATAAGTACAAAGGCAAACTCGCTCTTTACCAGCATAGTAGGTCATGGGGGGCTCATAGGTCCTGGTTCTGTCATTGACCTTGATCAGCTTCTGGCAAACAGCCCGGTCAAATTAACCCACCTTATTTCATTCGGGCTTATTGACCACAAGGATATAAGGCCGATCGGGACTGTGGCTAAGAACGACCTCCTCGCATCTCATATAATTGATCGCAGCATGCTCGAGCGCAACGAGATGCCTGATATTATAGCAAAAGGATATCTGGAGATATCAGACCTGTTTGGCCTTGGCCAGATCAGTCAGGGCAACCTGACAGACCTGCCGGCGGTTCAACTCAGCCTCTTTGGTTTTTCCCGTGAGACAGTTGAGATATTGAATGGGCTTGGCCTGATCGCCCATGGTGACGGCATATCTATCAACCTGCTGCAGGCCCATACTAATATCACCCTCAGTGATCTTCTTCAGTTCGGACTCATTTCCATTGATGACCTGAACGTCAATCTGTCTAATGTCCTCCTTGATGATGTATTTATTCAGGGGAGAGTTGACAGAACCGGCCTCCTGGCCTCGGACCTGCTTGAGACGGATGAGCTGACAGGCATGATCTCTCAGGATGGGAGCGGCAATGATATTGTCGCAATATCGGATATTATTAACAACACCCTTGCCACACTTGCAGACCTTGTTCAGTCAGGTCTCCTTACCAGGTCACACTTTGACCTGAGCAATGCGACAGTTTCTGAGAATGACCTGCTTGCATCCGGTCTTGTCTCCCAGAACGAGCTGGATGACAACTATCTTGTGCATGACGGCACGCCTGATTTTGTTGATGTTGCACCTCTTCTTGAGCTTCAATTTGTAAGCCTTTATGAACTTGCCGTGAACGGTTTCATCAGTCCGGCAAATCTGAGCATAGAAAACCTTGGCCTTGAGGCGGTTCTACAGTCGAATGTCATTGCTGTAAATATACTGGAAGCAGCCGGTCTGGGTGGTGCTGATACTGTTGATCTGGAAGCTCTTCTTGCCTCCGCTCTTGTCACGGAAGAGGAACTGATTCTAAACGGCCTCGCTTTTCCACTTGATTTCTACGATGACAGCGTGATTACTCTGCTTGCACTTGTTAATGCGGGACTGGTTGATGCTGCTGATCTTACTCCGAACAGCCGCCTGCCCCTTGACGAACTGCTTGCATCTGATGTTGTCGGCAGGAAATATATAGATGACACCGCTCTTGCAGACGCAGATGGCATTATCCTCATTGAAGACCTGTTAAGCGACAGCCATCTTACGTTTGCAAGCCTGGTCAACTCTGCCGTACTTGTCCGTGAAGACTTCAGGAACAAGATATTTGAACAGAGTGTGCTTGAAGCAACGCTTCATAGCGGCTCTCCGGTATTTGATGAAGGCCAGTTTGATGAAGTCGTCCATCTGGGCACTGTCGGTCTTGATACACTTCTTAATTCCATACTCTTTGATGTGACTCTATTTGACTTCGTACAGCATGAGTTTATAGACATATTTGATTTTGACAACATTGTCCTTAATGTATCCGAAGTAGAGGCTGCCCTCCCTCCTGTTGATATTAATGACGCCATTGGACCAACAATAAGTCTATACAGCCTCGTGGCCCTGGATCTTCAGGGTGTTTCCCTGCTTAATCTGATCAGCGTCGGCCTTGTGGATGAAGGCGACCTGACGGATTCTTCGATGGGGCTTGATATTGTTGATCTGGAGCGGTCGCCGCTGTTTGAGGACGGGGACCTTAACAACTACATCAGTGCCCACCAGGTCTTTCTATACGACATCCTCGCGACCATATACCTCGGCGATCTTGTCACGTGGGGGCTGGTAAATGTAAATGACCTTATTATCCGTAACCCCGGGAGTCTCGCCGCGTTTGTTGAGGAAGGCCTTCTGGACAAGATGGATTTTAAAGATAAGACACTCGGAGCATCAGCCCTCAATGCCTCAGGAATAGTAACTACAGGTGACCTGAATACACACAACCTGATAAACGGTGGCAATGTATCCCTGCATGCACTTATAAATTCCAATCTTGTGTCTCTGGTGATGCTCATTGATGAGGGTTTTGTCATCGCCGGTGACCTTGCGACCACTGTAACCGGGCGCAGTACGGAAGACGTACTCGATTCCGACGTCATTGACCGCGCACTTTTAGATGAGAACTTCCTGATAACAGGTGCGGATAATGACGAAGTAATCCTCAATGGTTCAGGCAGTTTGTTGAGTACAGGTGTTGCCACACTGACAGAGCTTGTCAGAAGCGGTGTTGTTGACCCGTCATATCTGGATAGTGCGGCTGTAATTGATAAAGACGATCTTGTTAACGGCGGTCTTGTAACTCTATCCGCGCTTGTTGATGCCGGTCTGATTGGTGCAGCCGATCTTGCTATTACGTCTGTTGACCTTGAGAAATTGCTGACCACAGGCGCGCTTGACCCGGCTGCATTGAATGACCTTGATCAGTTTATTGCACTCGGGTTGTTGACAACCAATGAAGTTGATGGTTTTGGTTCTATTGGCAAGGGTGCTCTGGTTACATCTGGTTTAGTGACTGATAATCAACTCATTTCCTCCGGTCTGCTGGGTACCCATGTTGATCTTGCGGCATTGCTCGCATCCGGACTGGTCACCATTGATCAGTTGAAGGATGAGGGGTTGGATGACAGGAGCGGAAGGGTGGAGCTTGCCTCCCTGCTTGCTGCGTCGCCAACCCTGGTTACACTCGCCCAGCTTGAGGCAGGAGGGCTTGTTAAGACCGGGATTGACCTTTCTGACCTCCTTTCCTCCGGTCTGGTTGAATTGATTGATTTAGTTGATGATGCCGTGGATAAGGCGTCCCTTCTTGCCGCTGTGTTTCCAATAAGCGGGACTATTACAGAGGGTGAGCTCATTACTGCAGGCCTCTTTGATCCGGCTGTTGATATTGCAAGGCTGGTAAAATCCGGACTCGTTACAGTTCAGGATCTTGTTGATGCCTCTCTCATCGGTGCAAATATCGAGTCTTCAGAGCTTATTGATCTGAACCTTGTCACAGGACAGCAGCTTGTCAGTACAGGATTGATAACTCAGGGCCAGCTTGATGCTCAGACCTTCCCTGCCGTCAGTATTGTCAGCCTCCTCAATGCGCTCTTAGACCCACTGGATAGCAGCACTCATCTGATAAACATCTCTGACCTTTCAGCACATGGATTGCTGGCTGCGACAACTGTAGACAAGAATGACCT
>MGXK01000125.1:8672-10517 GCA_001802375.1 Gammaproteobacteria bacterium RBG_16_51_14 | reverse complement strand
AACAGCTTGTGGAGGCCGGCCTTCTCCCCGGCACGATTAAACTTGACGGTATCGTGTCCGAGGGCCTTGTCACCCTGACGGAACTTAATAATGCAGGTCTTGCGAGAGCCCCGCCGATCAGCCGTAGTGACCTCGATGACCTGCCGTCTGTTGACTATGACATACTCGGTCTCTCGCCGGTTGAACTGGCATCCCTGCTTGCTTCGGGGATTGTAGCCCCTGGCGATGACCGCGTTGACCTGGATGATCTCCTCGATACGAATATTGGTCCTGCGCCACTCTTTGACGTGGCTGACCTGGTCCGCCTCGGACTGATAGATGAAAGCGACTTGAATGGACATGACCTTCTTTTATTTGGACTTAACGATCAGGAGGTCTCATTAGCCGGTGAATATGGCCTCAGGCTGACAGGGCTTGAGACCGACGCCGTGGCTGATATGAATGCCACCGTGTCGGCACATTTTGACTTTATCGTTGACCTGAATGGTGTTCCTGCTACACCTACTGAGGGGATGCTGACATGGTTTGTTGATGATGCATCGGTTACAGGAACTGTATCATTTGACGTAACTGACATAGATGCGGCCGGACGTCTTGGTTTCATCGGCGTTACCCTTGCAGATGTCTCAGGACTTGACAACATCGTTCATGTAAATATTACAAGAACGGCAGTCCTGGATACAGATCAGAGTCTGCTTACTACAAATGACCGCAAATTTAACCTTGATGCCATCAAGGGTGCAGTTGCCGCATCTCTCTACACAGGACTCTCCGGTACTGCAAATGCAGTTTTGAGAGGCATTAAAGTCAACACCGGCATCGGCGGTATTCCGGTTGCCAATGGCGCAGAAGTCCATTTCACAGTTTCAGACCTTACAAGGCCGAAGACAGCGGACAACTACATTACTCTCGATCTTACGGATACGCCCGGGATATTCCGCATCGTTGAATACCTGCACCTTGATGATGTTATGTCTGCGATCCTTCGCGCCCGTGACTATATGAACAAGGCCCTCGAAAAGCTCCCATTCTTTGAAACAGATCCGAACTCGCCGGATTACGAAGCAACGATGGATGCAGTAATCCCTGTTATCAACAAGACTCCGAGAGAGATACTGAACCTTATTAAGACGATTGATGATGCAGTTGAACGGGTGCAGCGGGCGTTGCTCGATCCCAAAAACGATGTCCAGAAGCTGGTCGGTTTTATTATGGACAAGCTTGGGCTCAATATCGAAACAGACAGTGATATATTTAATGTTCGGATGGAGGGGGATGTACTTCGCGTTCACTTTAACCTGGCAGAGGATGTTAATCTCAACCTGCCATTTAATTTTGATCTGGCGGCATTTAAGAATCTGGTGAGTGTCAGCCTGCCCGGTCTTGACGGTATTGACGACCTGCTAGCCATAGAGGGGAGCGGCAATATCAATGTCAGGGCATTTGCCGGTATTCAGATTGAGGCAGGCATTGACCTCGGCCCGAGGGGAGAGGGACAGCCGGTAGACAAGTTTCTCTACGATTGGGATGAGACACTGCAAGAGGGTACCCGTGTTGAGGCAGGGTTCAAACTCCTCGCTGAAGATATTCACCTTGCATTCGAAATATTTGATTCCATAGGCCTGATGACGAATGATGCAGGCATAGATTTTGACCGCAACAATGATGGGAGCCTTGACGGAGTTATTTACACCCCGGGCGCCACTATTGATGCCGACGGCAATGCCATCACCAATCCGGAACTTGTCCCGGGTAATGAGAGCGATCACTCAGATTTTGTGACTGTTGCGTTTGTACTCGATCAGGCAGATGGAACAGGTGTCCCGGATGACGGTCTTTATAGAT
>MGXK01000125.1:4893-8635 GCA_001802375.1 Gammaproteobacteria bacterium RBG_16_51_14 | reverse complement strand
ATGTCCAGTTTGCCGGTGTAGACGGCGGGCTTGAGGTCTTCCTGCCTCTCAGAATTGATGTATTTGGCACAGAGATACCACTGTCAATGCCATTGAGGATACGCACCAATCCTCTCTATAATACGACGATAAACACCGGCCTTGAAGAGATATTCAGGCATATCTTTAATATAAGCCCGGGGCCTCATGATCCCGTAATCTTTGACACCCCGGATATTGCAGGGGCCCTTGGTGAGCTGACCAACAGTGTGATACGGAGCCTCCTTGAAGATCTTGCAGGGGTGATAGCCGGGCTGAAGGCGGACCTCCTTGCAACAGGTTTCTTTGATCAGGAGATCCTCGGCACCGGACGCAATATCAATAGTTTCTTTAACCGGACACCTGGAGATAATGGATTGCCTTTAGTACCTGAGGCAACCGGTATAGAGGCGTTCCTTGACATAGACACATACATCTTTGCCTATCTTGATACTATTACATGGGTTGGACCTACCTCTGTAGCCAGCGGTGATATCACGCCGAGTGATATATGGAACGGACTTGGGACATTCCTCACCGCCCATTATGTCCCAACCCTGCCCGGGATTAGCGGCGGAGCCGGTGGAAGCTTTATATCTGTGAATATTACAGGAAGCACTCTGTCAATTGTTTTTGATGGCAGCTATTCATTTAACGATACGCTGACGCTTGACGTTACTGAGGACATCGGAGACGTTGGACTCACCTTTGACACTGACCTCGATCTTGATCTCTCGTTAAATACCGGACTCAGTTTTGATTTCAATGTAGACCTCGTGTCAGGCGCTGCTGCGTTTAACTTTGACGAGTTCAAATTCAGTGGATCTCTCAACACAACTACATTTAACATTGGTCTTAGCTACGACGGCACCCCTCCAATCAGCCTTGATACCGATAACAGCGGAGAACTTCAGCTTGCAGTAGGCGGTAGTGTTGACTTTAATGCAGGCAGTTTCAGCTTCAATCACACAGCGGACCAGGATGGCACCCCATTCCAGAACAGGATCAGGGTACACCTGCCCCTTCATCTGGCCATTGGCGGCACCGGTATTCCGCTTGGAAGCATCACATTTGAAGATACGGACTTCTACGCCGGAGGCCTCGATCCTGGTTTCAGCGCTGATTTGACTGATCTGGGAACGATCCTGAATGAAGCTGCATTTGCAGTACTCGATCTCCTTGGAGAAGAGATAAATAATGTAAAGGATGATTTTATCACCCGCTATGACACAAATGGAGATGTTATCAGTGCAGGGAACCCTGTTATCAACCAGACTATTGCCGGCACCGATGCCACGCTTGTCCAGATGCTCGGCCTCGATAACCTCATGTCTCTGGGACAATACATCAGGCACTACCTGCGGCCTCATCTTGGGTCTACCGGATTTGTGCGTGACCTGTCCATCCCGCTTGGTAATGAGGGCGCCAATTATTATGCGACGGGCGGCCCCACTATCGGCGGTCTCTTCAGCTATCTTGAGGCAAACTGGATCCCGACACTCGGAGGTGAGGGGGGAGGGCTTAGCTGGGAGCCGGTCTATAACCTGGCAGGAACTGAAATCATCGGCATAGATATGAGTTTTGGCGCCATCCTCGATTTCCAACGGACGCTCGGCATAAACCTCGGTGAGGAAGTAGAGGCAGCAGGACTTGTGATCAATGGTGATGCTGAGATTGACCTTGGTCTCACGCTCGACCTCCTGATGAACATGTCGTTCAACTGGGATACAGATGCATTCTCTTTTGAGATTGATCATCTGATCTTCCAGGGGCATGCCTCAGCCAGCGACCTTCTCCTCGGAGCCTCATTTGGCCCGCTCGAGGTAAGCATAGGACAGGCCGGAGTGGGTAATCCGAAGGGAGTCCTCGGCCTCGATATCGGAGCACAAATCTCCTACAACGGTGTGTCCGGGGTGCAATTTGCACCAACCCTGAATACAGGTACGGTGCACAATAACTTCCTGGATGTCAATCTGCCGATATTTGCATCCCTTGGAGGAGTCTCGCTCGGTGGTGATGCCGGTGCTATCCCGCGGATTATGCTAAGCGGTACGCTCTTCCCCTCTGCAGGCGGACCGCCGCTCGAATTTACGCATGAGAATCTTGACAAGATCATAAATTTCGGCGACTTCAATCTCGGCACACTGCTCGCGATGATCCAGGGGACGCTGAACTGGCTCGATGATTTCAGCGGCTCTGATTTCATGTCAACAGAGATACCGTTTGTCGGGAAGACGCTTGGGGATGTACTTGATTTTGCGACGACCTTTAATGATCAGGTCCTCTCGAAGATAGATTTTGCAAAGATCAGGACGGTTCAGGACTTTGTGGAAGAGTTCACGAAGGCAGGGATCCTTCCGCCAGGTCTTGATGTCGTATACGATCCTGTTACGCAGGCCCTCCGGCTTCCGATTGATTTTAACTTTAATCTGAATGATTTCAGCCTGAGGAACCTTAACAATCTCGGGGAAGCAGACTTTGCCAAATTACTTGACCTCGGCGCCATAGATCCCACAGCGAGCTTTGATAAAGATTCCATCCTCGATGGACTGCTCAATCTTCATCTGATTACTCTGGATGACCTTGTTCACTGGGATCTGGTCGCTGCCGCTAATTTTGCCCCTTCGACAGTCATTGCCATTGCTGACCTTGAGAATCTCGGACTTATAGGGACAGGGGCGCTTCCCGGGCCGACGATTTCACTCACGAATCTTTTAAATTCAAGTCTCGTGCGTGTAAGCCTTGAAGACCTCGTGAAGTACGAT
Organism: Gammaproteobacteria bacterium RBG_16_51_14; assembly: GCA_001802375.1. Lineage (GTDB taxonomy): Bacteria > Pseudomonadota > Gammaproteobacteria > Eutrophobiales > Eutrophobiaceae > RBG-16-51-14. Next base: position 5,852 of record MGXK01000125.1, on the reverse strand, counting down.
CTCCTCGATACATTGGATCTTACAGGCGGTCTGAGGATTAATCTCGATGACCTGATTGCATCCAGGCTTATCTCAAACAATGACCTTATTGCATTGGGTGTTACGACTATACCGAATATATTGTTCGACACAGACAGTGGGAGTCCTGTAGCAGTGACAGACCTTGCTTCTGCCGAGCTGATTGACCTCTCATTCCTTCTCAATCTGGATAAGTTCAACCTGTCTGCCATTATTGACATGGGTTTCATTGCCGAGAGTGAGTTCGATCTGACAGGGACGATATTGAATATTGCAAGCCTGGAAACCGCTGAAGTCATAGCCGTCGGGGCGCTCGCCTCCCTTGGAGTTCCGACGATTACACTCGGTGACCTCCTTAATTCAACCCTCGTCAGCGTTGGCTTGATGGACCTGCTTGATAAGAATATAATTGACAGAAGTGACCTTCAGAACCTCCCGTCAGTGCTCGCCGGCAACCTTGGCTTTGATGGTTTTGATCTGTATGATTTTATAGACCTCGGTTTCCTGACACAGAGCGATGCGACATCATTTGCCGTTGACATAGTAAACATCCGGGACCTGCCGATTGATCTCGGGTTTGAACTTGGCGGCGTGCTTGAGCTGGGGACTACTGCCACAGCCGACCTCCTGGTTTCCATAGAAGGGGGCCTCGAATGGGTAATAGACTTTAATGGTCTTATGGAAGAAGAAGGCATAACCTTCCTCATCAATAACGCCCATATCTCAGGCCGTGCATCACTCGATATCAATGACCTCGCATTCTTTGCCAAACTCGGATTTATAAATATGACTGCCGGAGGAGTAGGGACTAACAGCGGCGTCCATCTTCTTGCCGAGGCTACTCTTACACTTGATGAAGACGGCAACATTGCTACAACGAATGACCGGCAGTTCTCCTTTGACGATCTTATCAGTGGGGCAATATTCGATGCACTGCTGTT
>MGXK01000125.1:1115-4883 GCA_001802375.1 Gammaproteobacteria bacterium RBG_16_51_14 | reverse complement strand
TGGTTTTGGAGAGGCGCGCCTTAAGGGGCTTAATGTAAATCCCAATATCCCGGGCCTTGATGAAACAGTCATGAGCACACTGGAGATATCTGTTACTGTCCCTGACTTTACGGATATGTCCGGCGTTGAGGTAGTGACGCAGGGTGAGGTCACACAGTCGCAGATTGACCAGTTCCTCGCATTGAAAAACGTAGTGGTCGTCCTTCCAAATCTGACTAATCTCATTAATCTGAGCGAGCTGAGCTTTGAGAATATCATCGAGGCGATTCGCATGGCAGTTCAGTTTATCGAAACAGGCCTGAGAGAAACGCCGTTCTACGATCAGCAGATCCCGATCATCAACAGAAAGGTAAGCGAGGCATTTGACTTTGTAAACGACCTTCTGGACAAACTGCAGCAGGCAGCAGAAGACCCTGCTGCCTTTATTCAGGAAGTAGAGAATGTCATCGAGAATGCGCTCGGTATCACGGATAACAATACCCTGCCTGTTGACGACCAGGTCTTCTCCCTTACCCTCGATGGCAGTGACGTCCTCAAGCTTCACATACAGTGGGATAAAGTCCTGTCAGATATTATTGGGGAAGAACTGACGAATCTTAACTTTAATCTCAACCTCGGTGACATCATCGGGATGTTTACCGGCAGCACAGGCAGCGGCTGGGATATGCTGGATGAACTGGTCTCAGCAGGGGCGAGCATCTCCTGGGATGCCTTTGTGGAGATGGTTGTAGATGTAGGTATTGATTTCAGTGACATTGAAAATGCGATAGTGGAATTCTTCCTCTATGACCATGATGATAACAGTACTCCTCAAACAACTGATGACACAGGTACTCGTGTCACCATTGGACTCATGGTGGAAGGCACCAATCTCGAACTCATGTTCCAGCCATTCGGGATCGGTGTCAGCAGCGGAACTGCCTCACTCGGTTATCTTACCTATAGCACAGCGAACCATTACTATACTGAAGGGGCCACGGTTTCCAATGTTGACTTTGCAACCTTTACGCTGGCCATAGATCAGCAGTCAGGTCCGCTTGCTGATGACGGCCGTTTCTACATATTTGAAGAAGACATAACGGCTAATATCGGATTTGACCTTGTAGGCGGTTTTGATATCATGCTCCCGATCCAGGTCCCTGGCCTCTTCGGCCTCGATCCGGTTCATGTCTACACGAACAATGCCGCCCCCACAGCAGGTTATGGCGATGAGGCCCTGCTGGAGGTTTTCAGGCATCTGGCAGGTTCTCCAACAGGTACAGCCGATCCTGTAATCGTTGATCTTCCGGACCTGACCCTGCCGGAATTCTCATTGCTCAGTATTCTTAATGACCCGACCTACATACTTGACGGGATTGATTTTGCCCTCGGTGGTATACAGGAGATATTTGGTTCCAGTTTCGCCTCTGACCTGCCGCTTGTAGGTGACAAGCTTGCACAGGCAGCTACCTTTATCCGCGATATGCGCCTTGGTTTCCTTGCTGATCTGAGGGAGAGATTAAACGGTCCCGGCGCTGCCATTCAATATATAAGAGATGGGATGTGGGATGTATTTGGTCCATCCGGGCTTAATATCATAAGGGATACCAATAACAACGGCAGGGTTGAGCTTGCAGACATTCAGGTCGGCTGGTACGACGTTGCCGGTAATCTTATCCACGCCTGGGTTGTCGGACAGGACGTTCCACAGGAAGGCCAGCCAAAACAGTTGGGCGGGCCTGGCAACTACACGGTCAGCGCTGATGCAATACAGTTTAATGTCCTCCTTGGAGGGGTTGCATTCGGCACCGGCGTTGATATCCCTCTTGATATTGACCTCCCTGGATTCGGGCTCAATGTAGACGGCGGCTTCGGCATACAAATAGACTGGAGCTTTGATTTCGGGATGGGATTAAGCCTTGAAGACGGCTTCTACCTGACCACTAATGATAGTGGCGCTGATCCGGAGATAGAAGTAGAACTTGGCGCCTTCCTCGATGGCAAACCTCTTGACAATGCGGTAGTAACCCCGTTTGTGGCCGAGGGTAAGCTCCTCTTCTTTAAACTTACGGCAGAAGATACTGACCGTGAGCCGTCAGTTTCCGGCTTCCAGCCGAGCGGTGTCTTCGGATTCCTTGACCTCAATGTAGGAGGCGATGCAATAACAGGCCGTTTATCCGTAAATCATATACTCTCCACTCCACTGGAAGACGTCTTTAATATCAATATGGGTGTTGATGCTGAACTGAATCTCCAGTTCACTCTCGAAATTGAAGGCGCTGATGGCCTGCCGAAACTGAAAGCCGATTTTGTCCTCGACTGGGGATGGGATCTTAATACCGGTTCACAGACCCCGGAGATTGGGCTCCAGAACCTGCGCCTTGAGGTCGGCAGTTTTATCAGCGAGGTTCTCAAGCCTATTTCAGACAAGATTCATGATATCCTTGGGCCTGTAAAGCCTGTTATTGATGTCCTTCTGACACCGATTCCGGGTCTGGACATCTTACTTGCTGAGCCAAATCTGCTCGGCCTTATCAATTTCGTGGCCAAATTGACAGGGAATCCTGAGATACCTCCGGCGTTCATCCATGCGGCCAAGAACATGATTGACCTTGCAGAGCAGGTAAATGCCATGCTCGGTACAAATGGCGATATACTCCTCGGCAATATAGCAGGCCTGGGTACACCCAACGTCTCTGCTGTGCAGGCGCCTGTTTCCATTCCACAGGAGGTTCAGTCTTTCCTTGACAGTGTGGCAAACGCCAGTATAGGCGGAGAGCTGATAACAACAGGTGTAAGCGGCGGCGGCAGTTCAACAGAGCGGAGCGGATTTAAGATCCTTCCATATCTTACTGATATCGGCAACTGGATGAAGCTGATCACAGGCGGCGATGCGACCCTGTTTACATACGAGATGCCGCTCCTCGAATATTCCATGAAGTTCAGACAACAGATAGCTTCCATTACTGCCGGGCCTGTTGTCATTAATGTATATGTGATAGGCGGGTTCTCTATCGCGGCAGACCTTGGATTCGGCTACGATACATTCGGTATTAAAAGGGCTATCCAGACAGGCAATCCATGGGAGGCATTTGATGGATTCTACTTTGCTGACTGGGGCATCACAAGCGGCAAGGAGAAGGATGAACTTACCTTTGGCGCCGAGATAGGCCTCGAAGCCGCCCTCTGGCTTGCACTGGTAGAGGCCGGTTTAGGCGGTGTCATAGGATTTGAGACGGGTCTTGATATGCAGGATATCAATGACGACGGTAAGATCCGCATCTCTGAGATGATCACCATGTGGAATTATACGGGGTACGATGCACCAGGAGGCCTGCTGAATCTCATCAATCTTCATGGCAGGGCCTATGCCGAGGCCTATGTATTTGTTGATGTTGGTATATCCATCCCCTTCGTAGGCAAGATCATGACAAGGGTTGTTGACTGGACCCTTTTTGAAGTGACCCTCGCAGAATGGGAATACAAGGCTCCTAAGGTTCAGCCGGTACTGGCCCATGATGATGCAGGCACACTGGTACTCCATACAGGCAAGCGCGCAGGTGACAGGGAATATCTTGATACCGCGGATGGCGGAGAAAAATTCACCGTCAGCGGAAATTCGGGCGCCATTACAGTGGCATACAATGAATGGAGCCATGAGTTCACAGGCAGCTTCACAAAGGTGCTCGCCGACGGCGGTGCCGGTGATGATGTCTTCGATGCATCTGCACTTGTGGCTGTAGAGATTGATTTTGAGGGCGGCGCCGGCAAGGATAAATTCACCTCCGG
>MGXK01000125.1:277-1071 GCA_001802375.1 Gammaproteobacteria bacterium RBG_16_51_14 | reverse complement strand
GCGGTGGAAAGATGACCGGCGGAGAAGGGGATGATACGCTCAACGGCGCTGCTGCTACTGTAGATCTTTATCTGGACGGCGGACCGGGTAACGACAAACTGACAGGCGGTTCTGCGAAGAATACGTTAATTGGCGGTGACGGCGACGATGTCCTTAACGGTAAGGGTGATGAGGATACCCTCGACGGCGGTTCAGGTGTTGATACACTCAATGGCGCCGGTGGAAATGACACCTATAAATTTTCAACATCCTTTGGTGAGGACCGCTTCCGCGACATGCAGGGAAATACAGTCCTTGACCTGAGTGGTGTTGCTGCTGACCTTGTTGTAGATATTAATAACAGCGGGATAAAGATATCAACTTCGGATGAAGAACTCCGGGTTGGACGTTCTGTTGTTGTAAAGATCATCCTTGGTACAGGTAATGATCAGGTATTCCTCCGGGATCTGCCGGAGCGTACTATTGAAATAGAGGACGCAGGCGGCGCCAATACATATGTATTTGAACTTGGCCGCCAGAGCTCGACTAAGGCCAATGGGATCATCCATATAGCTGACAGCGATACTGCCTTTGACGAGATTATCCTCAGGAATATTCCAGGCATTGTGACAAACGATGCACTGCCTGACATCCTTACGTTTAATAACCATGAGATTGTCAATGGCCGTGAGATTATCCAGTTTACTGACGGCGTGGAGCAGGTGACCCTGCCTGTACAGGAATCAGAGATAGATTCCACAGGTGAGACTACATTCTATGACCGTGACCTCACAATTGCCTCAACTAATCCGGCT
>MGXK01000125.1:0-245 GCA_001802375.1 Gammaproteobacteria bacterium RBG_16_51_14 | reverse complement strand
TGATGCGAGGAATCTCAAGGTTACGCCTGCCTTCAGCGGCCACAGCTTTATTATTGATGTTGAGGATGATGCGATCCTTGATAATACTCTGCACCTGACAGGTGACTTTGATATTAATGCAGACAGCATAGGTACCAGTGCAACAATTATAAATGGAACCGATGATCCGTCCGGCACCATCAGCTACAGGATAGATGCCCATGACCTTGACTGGTTTATACGGATAAGCAGTCTTGTGGTAGATG
>MGXK01000124.1 GCA_001802375.1 Gammaproteobacteria bacterium RBG_16_51_14 | reverse complement strand
GAAGTAAAAACCAACCACCAGCACAACACGCCGTTCCGGCGTTCACGTTCGAGCAGAATCGGTGTTCACGTTCAGCAGAATACGCACGCGGCGGCGGAATTAAAAGGGGTCACTCATTAGCAGACCAGCGATGATTCTCTTTGCAACCTACTGCCCAAACCAATTGAGCTCCGTCTCCATTACCTTTCTACTACCCCTTCTTTCTTGTTCCATATGGGGATTGATTTGCTGGCTTTAATGATAGCCCTATGTCGGATGCTTTTGATTGAATGGCTGATGGGGACCTGCCAAGTTTGAGCCCAATTACTCGTGTTGGAGTATTTTGTGCAGCAAGGTGTTTTAATTCCTGTGCTTGTTGTGTTGTCCAAGGTTTTCCAGAATTGGTTGGTTGCTTTGCCATGATTACCTCCACGTTTAAGTAAATGAAACTTCTAGTATGAAATTTTGCTATTGGCTTTCTTGTGAAATAGTTGGCAAAGCCATGGCCATGTTCTTGGATATTTCTCTGAATATAGTTTTGCCAACCAACTGTTCTATCAGGGCTGGAGACATTCCGAGTTGGCTGGACAAGTCAGCAGGTGTAGATGAAAAAGCTTGAATATAGGTAGCAATTGCTGTTTTCAAAAGTTCAGGCTCTTCAAATGAAATTTTTTCATCAAAACGCTCTGTCTTCGCTTGACCAGATTGATTCAGGAATCTATTTCCTGCTTGATATTGAATTGCATCAATAAGGTCTAGGTCGTAGGCTCGTCGGAGAATCGCTTTTGCACTCACACGCCAGCGTACCTTTAACGAATAAATGGCCTGCCAATCTAAACGGCTAGGCATCGCAGGGAATTCACGATCGAAAGTATTTTTTGGCATCAGAAATGCCGATGCGAAACGGTTAGCTTGATTTTCAGTAAGTTCATCGCCAGTTGAAATTCCTTGGTGTATGACAAGGTGTGCGCACTCATGCGCAAGGTCGAATCGTTGTCGCCCAGGACTTTGTTTCAGCGTGTTCCTGATAACGAGCGGACGTGCCCGCGCCATCGACAAGGCATCAACCTCGTGCCTACTTCCTGAGAATAGAGTCACGATGGCTCCTGCATTTTCAAGAACGCGACACATATTGGCAATAGGGCCGGCACCAAGCCCCCACTGTTTGCGACAATCTTCAGCTGCTTGTTCGATTTCTTCAGTTGAATGAGCTTCAATGGAAGGAAAGCTGTTAACGGGGAGTTCAAGCTTTTGATCTAGGAAGCGAACAAGTATTTCAAGCACCGTGCCAATCGAGATAACTTGGTCTGCAACTTTATCAGGCATAGATTTGCGGCTACGAAAGTGGCACTCATCCTCTCTGACTTCATTTGATAGCGGTTCAAAGAAAAAACTTGGCTGGACGCGCAATAACAAAGATAACGCTGCCACCATGTCTTGGCTGGCTGGCTTTTCGTCAATTTCTAAAGCATGAATGAACTGCCTGCTAACCTGTAAGTTTTCGGCTAAATCAGCTTTTGTCCAACCATTGATTAGCCTTGCCACACGAAGCTTCGCACCTTGGAAAATTACTTCACGCATCATTTGAGGTATTGAACTTCTTAATCATTGGCGCGTTAACTGTTGGTGCTGGAAGCTCAACAACATCGTCACTCCGTATGAAAGCTGCATCAATATTCACGACGGCTATCTCAAACGGTAATTTCCAATGATATACAACAGAACCATTATCGCCTGATAGGGCTGCAAATATCACGGACGAGGGCTCACCAAGAAAGTCAGTTTCAATTGCAAATCTCCATCTCAGGTCTTTGTAATGTTCTTCGGCAGCAGGAAAGGCCAAAGACATTTGTTTGAGCTCTTGCGCACTGAAAGCCAGAGTTCTAAAAGGAGGTTTTAAAAGGTTGCCGCGATAAAAGCGAACTGGAACCGAGCCGATAGAAAAAACGAACCCCATTTTTGGATTGATAATACCTAGCCAAGGCCAATCCCCTGATTTTGCTTTGCTGAGTAGTTGATTTTTCCATCTCGAAAAACTACGACATCCGAGTGACCATCCGTCATCTCCAGACATTGGATCATGTAGGGAAACTACAGTGCTTCGGGTGCTGGCAAAAAAATGAGCCAAGGCCAACAGACGGTCCTCTTGGAGGTCTGGGTGGCAGTCACAAGGACGATGTAGTTGGGTCATCTTGTTTCCTTAAAAATTAACGGTGGTCGCATTTTAGGGGAAATAACGAATTTGTCAACCTATTCAATTAAACGTCAACTGATGCCTTGAGCAACAGACCTCAGGGACGGAGCCTATTCTTTCTGCGGCACTGGGTCGGCTTCAATTTGCTTTCAGCTACATCCCCGCTGCCAAATTTATTTCTCAGTCTGCTCAGCCAGTAGTTTGTATCTAGCACATAGGGACGGAGCCACATTGTTTTCATCACACCTGCAGCAATCAGCGACAGACTACGGTTTTCTAAACCTCAAACCGCCAGTTGCTCCGGCGTAATCCCCGATGCTATACACCAAGCATTCTGCGCGTCAGTAGTGTCTGCATGTCGCGCCGCCCATCTGCAATGATGTAGATGATCACTTGTTTGCCACTGACCCGATAGATGAGCCTGTGAACAGACCTCAGGAACGGAGCCCTATTCTTTCTGCGGCACTGGGTCGGCTTCAATTTGCTTACAGGGGGTTAGGCTAACTTTGTCGCATGAGGTGGACGTGCGTCACGATGGATGTTGTTGTGACTGGTGCACCACGGCAACGATGTGGATTTTTTTCAAGGTCAGGCGGTATATGATTGTGTAAGGATATTTCGCCAGGACAAGTTCACGAGTTCCCGCTCTTTGCCCTGTATGCCCCAACATGGGAAAGTCTATCAGCTCTTCCGAAGTCGAAAGCACACTTTGAATAACCTTTGTTGCAGCCGCTGGATTATCGGCTGCGATATGCAGCTTGATAACCTCCATGTTGGCAAGGGAGCGAGCTGAAAATTCAAGCTGTCTTTTTGCTGCCATGCTTGAGCAGGCCTAGTTTTTTATAGACTTCATCGGTTGAATAAACGCGCCCCGCTTTGATGTCGGCAAGCCCCGCATCAATCTGCTCCAGCTTCCATTCTTCATATTCAAGACGATCCGTAATCGCTTGCTTGATGATTGCTTGTGGGGTGCGCCGGGTACCTGCTGATATTTTTTCCAGCCGCTTGAAAATGGTTTGCGGCAGTGTGATGGTGTTACTCATGGTATGCCCTCCAATGCGTTTTGACGGTTTGGATTTTACGCCAAAGTTGCCGAAAAGTGGAATTAAAGGGGTTCAGGGATGAGCAGGATGACGCGTCTTGCTGCCTGCGATTTTTCTTGTGCGATGTAATCGTGAATCTCCGCAAGGTCCAGTTTGGCTCGCGGGGTGTATCGCAGTTTCATGTGCGTGTATCAGTATGTTCGGGGGTCCGTGTAGCGCGCGAAGAACGCCTCCATCTCCTCGTCCGTAACAAACTCGCCGCGCTGCGCCTGCGCCAGCCCTTCCAGAATGCGCCCGATGATGCGGTGCTGTTGCGCAAGGTACAGTGTCACCGCCTCGTTGGCCAGATCGCTTTCGCTGCGGTGGATTTCTTCCGCCAGATGGTCGAGTTGCATTTTCAATTCTGGCCGGATTTCAAGGGTGGTAGCGCTCATGAGATGCTCCGCAACAAACTAGAGGGGTCACCTTCGCAATATATTCGAAACCCGAAACCCAGTTCTTAACTGAGCACCCTGCGCAACTTGCGAAGTTGTTGCCATACAACTGCCTTGGGTAAGTTCATTGCCATGACTTGCATACACCGTTCAAGCCAATCGTGACGGTCTTGCATACGATCGATCGCTTTTTCGAGATCTTTGCGTATGGCCTGGCGATATGCCGTTTCGGCTTTTGTCACTGCCGATCGCAGTAAGGCCAGCGATGGATTCATCATGGCAAGGTCGATGATGTCCCGATTGAAAACTCCGTCGTCGTTCCAGTGATCCGAATTCGCCAGCAGCTTGCTGGTGGCCATGTCCAATGGCGTCAGGGTTGCAATACCACAAATCTCATCACCGGTTCCGGGAGGCGCGAGTTCAATCCGCCCTTCAAGAATGATCTCGAATTTGATCGACTGATCTGCCACCTGCAACATTGTCCGGATGCCGTACTGATCAGTTCGTATTTCGCGGGTTTGTGCCAAGGGCGCCGTTCCCGCGCGAACGATAGCGGCGATTCCATTTGCGCCTGTGAGTAACTGACGCAGGTTGCGGTAACCGGCAACATCCGACACCAAGAAATCGATGTCCATCGACTCACGGTATTCACCATATCGAAGTGCAATTACGGTGCCACCGCCAAACAGGCAGTTGTTCTCTCTCAACAGGGGGCCATTGAGGACGCTCAGGACATGAGCTATCCGCTGGTGGTGCGGTCGTTTAAACAGTTCCACCTGGTTCACCAAGTCCGATACGCAGTGCATCTACCAGCTGACGCTCGCGTGGTTCCAACGCTTTCACGTCCACATGACGCCAGTTGCGCTCGTAGATGCTTAGCGCTTCCGCTGGCGTCAATTCATCGGTGCCATGTACTTGCCAGGCCAGTTGCTTGAGTTGCGGGTAGTCTGCCAGATGGATGCGCGCGGGAATCCAGCCTTTGCGGTCATCATCAATCCCGGATTGTCCATTAGAGGTTTTCCCTATCGTAGGAGCCAGCTTGCTGGCGAAGTTGTTCGCGAGCAAGCTCGCTCCTACAGTGGGTTCGTAGCCTAATGGATTATCTGGGTTAATTCCGCTGGCACCCGTCACGGTGGGTTTGATAATGCCGAAGTCCAGGTTCAGGGCCGCCATGGCGTTGAGGTATGCGCCGATAGTGACCGAGGGTTCGCCGTTTTCGATGCGATGCAAAGTGACGCGCGACATCCCTGCAGCCTCTGCTGCTGTAGTGGCGTTGATGCGCAACGCTTTGCGGTGCGCGCGAATCTGCTTGCCCATGGCGATGAGCTTATTGGCGGCCGTAGTCGCGATGATTGGCGTGCGTGCTGGCATAATGTTTCCCATTCTATACAAAGTTTCTTAAATATCAAGAATGAGATACATAATTACTACTTCAGCAAGCCTAGTGACTGCTTGTTTGAGCGGAGAAATTACATAGGGTCAGAGCCTAATGGCACTAACTTAAGCCTCAAGGATGGCAAACTCCCTCCCCTTCAAGGGGAGGGTTGGGTGGGGATGGGGTTAAGTGTGGCAATAGAACCCATCCCCATCCTGGCCTTCCCCTTGAAGGGGAAGGGACGGTAGCCCACACTTTCTGGAGGTGGTGAAAAGTATGTCAATTCGTTCCGCATCCAGTAGTTTTGCGCTTAAGTTAGCGCCATTGGGGTCAGAGCCAATGCTGTTCACTTAAAGAAAATTTTCCGTTCGTCCTGAGCCAAGTAAGCCCACATACTCGAGGCAAGGCGTAAGAAGGAAGCAGTTGTATCCCAAGACCAAAACCCCCTCCAACTCCCCATTGTCAGGGGGAAAGCCAAAGCCGCTCCTCCCCTGGTTCTCCCCCTGACAAGAGGGTTGGGGAGACTGGATGCGGGCTGGTGGTTCGACAGGCTCACCACGAACGGTTAAGTGAACAGCATTGAATTACACAGGGGCGGAAGCCTATTCATTTCATCATGCATACGCCTCAAACCTTGCCGCGTATCCCTTAGCATCTTTGCCATCCCACACAGTGCCATCCATCAACTTTGAACTGCGCATCGCATCAGCGGGCACGGCGACGTTGAGCTGCGATGCGGCCTGTTGATACAGCTCGATGCGGTTGATCTGCTTGGCGATGGCCAGATAGTCCGGGTCTTCCTTGAGCAGCCCCCAGCGCTTGAACTGGGTGAGAAACCACATGCCGTCTGAAAGATAGGGGAAGGGCACTTTGCCGTCGTTGAAGAACTTCATGTGATTCGGGTCATGCCATGTCTTGCCCAGACCGTCTTCATAGTTCCCCATGAAACGCCCTGCGATGACTTCGACGGGTGCATCGACGTAATCAGGGCTGGCGATGATTTCCGCAACCTTGGCGCGATTGGCCTGTGCATCGATGAACTTCGCCGCATCCAGCAAGGCCATCACGAGTGCGCGCGCGGTGTTGGGATTTTGCTCGACGAACTCGGCAGTGGCGCCCAATATTTTCTCGGGATGGTCGGGCCAGATATCCTGCGACGAGGCCACCGAGAAGCTGACCTTGTCGTGGATGCCGCGCGCATTCCACGGTTCGCCCGCGCAAAAACCATCCATGCTGCCGAGCCGCGTATTCATCACCATCTGGGAGGGCGGCACGGTGATGGTCTTGATATCCGAGATCGGGTCGATGCCGTAACTGGCCAGCCAGTAATACAGCCACATGGCATGGGTGCCGGTCGGGAAGGTATGCGCGAAGGTATATTCGCGGGGCTGCGTCCTGATCAGCTTCGCCAGCGACGGCCCGTCGGTGACGCCCTTATCCTTGAGCCGGCTGGCGAGCGAGATGCCCTGGCCGTTGTTGTTGATGGTCATCAGCACGGCCATGTCTTTCCTGGGCCCGCCGATGCCGAGGTGCACGCCGTACACCAGGCCATACAGCGCCTGCGCGGCATGCAGTTCGCCGTTGACGACCTTGTCGCGCACGGCCGCCCATGAGGGCTGCTTGCAGGGAATGATCCTGATGCCGTATTTCTCGTCGAACTTCATCAACGAGGCGATCACCACCGATGCGCAATCGGTCAGCGGGATGAAGCCGACCTTGACCTCTTTGAGTTCCGGCGCATCGCTGCCGCTGATGTTGTCAGCCATGATCGCACTCCGCAAGAAAGGTGAGTAGTTGTTCGCGCAGCGCATAGTAGTCGGGATGCTCGAGCAGCATCTTGCGCGTGCGCGGACGCGGCAAATCGATCTCGAGTATCTTGCCCACTTTGGCGTTCGGGCCGTTGGTCATCATCACCACGCGGTCGGCGAGCAGGATCGCTTCGTCCACGTCATGGGTGACCACCATGGCCGTGACCTTGGTGCGTGTCCAGACTTCCATCAGCACTTCCTGCAGGTCCCAGCGAGTCAGCGAATCCAGCATGCCGAACGGCTCGTCGAGCAGCAGCATCTTGGGCGAGAGCGCGAACGCGCGGGCGATGCCGACGCGCTGCTTCATGCCGTTGGAAAGTTCGGATGCTTTTTTGTCCCTTACATCGGCGAGGCCGACTCGGCTGAGGTAATTTTCAATGATGTCCTTGCGGTCCTGTGCGGTCGCGTGCGGGTATACCTGCTCCACGCCCAGCGCGACATTGTCGTAGGCGCTGAGCCAGGGCACGAGGCTGGGCGCCTGGAACACGATGCCGCGATCCGGCCCGGCGGTGGCGATCTCGCGGCCGTCCAGCACGATGACGCCCTCGCTGATGTCGTTGAGGCCGGCCATCATCGACAACACAGTCGATTTGCCGCAACCGGAATGGCCGATGATGGAGATGAACTCGCCCTTGCGTATCTTGAGGTCAAAGCCGTCGACGACCTTGATCGGCCCCTTGCGCGAGGGGTAGATCTTCGACACGCGCGAGAAATCGACGTAGCGTTCCACATTCGGCGCGGCGGTGTCGCGCGACTTCTGGCTCGTTTGATGTTTGCGCGAGGTGTTGGGTAGCACCGCGGGCAGGCTGACGATCTTGTCGTCAGCGTCGGCACTCTTTGCAGCGCCGACCTGCATCAGGTATTGCGTCACTTCGCGGCGGATGCGCTTGAACTCGGGCGAATGATTGATCGCCGCGCGGTCGCGCGGTCGCGGCAGCGTGACCGGGAACTCCGGCCCCAGCGTCGCATTCGGACCGGGGTTCAGCGGGATGATGCGGTCGGCCATGATGATGCCCTCGTCCACATCGTTGGTGATCAGCACGACGGTTTTTTTCTCCTGGCTCCAGATGCGGATGATCTCATCCTGCAGTTTGGAACGGGTCAGCGCATCCAGTGCGCTCAGCGGCTCGTCGAGCAGCAATATGTCCGGCGAGGCCGCCAGCGCACGCGCCACCGATACCCGCTGGCGCATGCCGCCGGACAGTTCGGCGGGCCGCTTTTCCATCGCGGGGGTGAGGTTCACCATGTCTATATATTTTTCGACGCGCGCCATGCGCTCTTCTTTGGATGCGTTTTTGAAAACCTGATCGACCGACAGCGCGACGTTCTGGCG
>MGXK01000123.1:41775-42796 GCA_001802375.1 Gammaproteobacteria bacterium RBG_16_51_14 | reverse complement strand
TGTCGACAATCTGTGGGCAATAATAAGACAAGTCCTCCCTTTTTTCAGTACATTGATGGCCTCATGAATATAACGTTCAGAAACTGTGTCAAGAGAAGAAGTGGCCTCATCCAGGATCAGGATGGGCGCATCCTTCAGCAATGCCCGCGCAATGGCAATGCGTTGCCGTTGTCCACCTGACAGACCAATACCATGATCACCAATCCGGGTATCAAGCCCGTCTGGTAATTTCCGGATAAACTCCATGGCATTGGCGGCTTCTGCTGCAGCCAGGATCTTTTGCTCATCGAAATTCCGCATATTCCCGTAAGCAATGTTATTACGGACTGTATCATTGAACAAAACCACATCCTGGCTGACAAGTGCGATTTTTTCTCTCAGTGAAGATAGTGTTATATCGTGGATATTGACACCATCGATCAGGACCGCGCCTGATTCATTTGGATAAAACCGGGGCAACAGATTGACCAGTGTTGTTTTACCACTGCCGGAAGCGCCGACCAGGGCAACGGTTTCTCCTGACTTGATATGCAGGTTTATATTATTCAGGATTTCAGCTTCTGTTCCGTGATAGCGGAAAGTAATGTTAGTAAAGTCTATATTGCCTGCTACTCTTTCCAGTTTGTGTATCCCCCTGTCGGCCTCATGTTTTTCATCCAGAAAACCAAATACGCTTTCACTTGCGGCGAGCCCTTTCTGTATATGTTCATTTATCCCGACCAGACGTTTCAATGGGCCAAGCACCATGGCCATCGCGCCAAAAAAGGAGACAAATTCTCCGACGCTCAGCTGACCTGCAGCAGCCTGCCCTGATGCAATAAATATAATGATAGCCAGCGTAATCGCTGTAATAAGCTGTACTGCGGGACCGCTTGCCACAGACGCCATTACATATTTCATGGTATAGCGACGGGTGGCATTGATTATTTCCCGAAACCGGGTTGACTCCAGTTCCTGGCCGCCAAACAATTTGATGACCTTGTTACCTGTTATACACTCGTGCAATACCTGATTAATATCA
>MGXK01000123.1:41482-41629 GCA_001802375.1 Gammaproteobacteria bacterium RBG_16_51_14 | reverse complement strand
CGCCAGGGCATCACGGACCAGCACTGTTAATGAATTTGTTGCCGCTTCTGCAATACGAGTTACATCAAAGGTGAATTTTGAAACAAACTTGCCCATGGATTTGGTATCATAATATTGCACGGGAAATGCCAGTGCATGCAGGAACAT
>MGXK01000123.1:40524-41402 GCA_001802375.1 Gammaproteobacteria bacterium RBG_16_51_14 | reverse complement strand
CTGTAAACAATATAACGAACAGAATCGGGACTTTGATCATCAGCACAGGGTCCTTGTTGATGAATGCCCCGTCCAGCATCGGCTGCATCAAGGCAGGTATGGCAGGATCGGTGGCGGCCAGCACAATCATGCTGATAATCGACAGCAGGAAGACACGCCAGTAGGGAACTACGTAGCGTAACAGCCGCAGATAAAGTTTTATGTCTCCAGTCATCCTGGCCAGTATGAAATTTCCTGATCTTGCGATATGTTAATTACAGCATCTGTCCGGTTTTGAAAAATAATGCCGGATGGTTGCTATGTTGGATTCAATACAATACCTTAATATGAGTATATTTATCACCTGATTAATAAACCGGTATGTCCAATAAACATGTCATTGTTGCAGTAACGGGTTCATCCGGGGCCGGTACGACCAATGTCAGGCAGGCTTTTGAGCATATCTTCAGAAATGAAGGTATCAAACCCGCCATCATTGAAGGAGACAGTTTCCACAGATACAACCGTACTGAAATGGACCGGGCGGTCGTAACAGCGGATAAATCCGGCAAGCGTCTCACGCATTTCGGACCGGAAGGAAATCTTTTTGAAGAACTGGAACATCTGTTCAGGGAATACTCGGAGTCCGGTACGGGGAAAAAGCGCTATTATGTTCACAATGAGGTAGAGGCGTCACGATATGGTCATCCACCGGGATCACTCACGCCCTGGGAACCACTGGAAGCGGAAACTGATTTTCTTTTCTATGAAGGTCTGCACGGCGGTTTAATCACGGACACCATCAATATTGCGCAATATGTTGACCTCCTGATCGGGGTCGTTCCCATAATCAATCTTGAATGGATGCAGAAAATCCATCGGGATCAGGCCATTCGCGG
>MGXK01000123.1:31264-40412 GCA_001802375.1 Gammaproteobacteria bacterium RBG_16_51_14 | reverse complement strand
GTGGATACATCCAATCCGTTTGCTGCCACCATTATACCCACGAATGACGAGAGTTTTTATGTGATCCATATCAGGAACATGAAAAAGATACAGGCGGATTTTCATTATCTGCTGGAGATGCTGGTAGGTTCATTCATGTCTGCACCGGATACCATAGTCATACCCGCCGGCAAGAATATCTTTGCCATGCAACTGATATTGAATCCGGTGATACACCGCCTGACGGAAAGGCGTGGTAATTGAACACTGCCGCCCCGGCATAGGCAAGCACATGGATATCGCTATACAATGTTAATAACCATAGTCAACAGGACAAAGCTCATGCGTTCGATACTGGTACTCAATCCCAAGGGGGGCTGCGGGAAAAGTACCCTGGCAACCAATATGGCCTGTTATTTTGCCCTGTTGGGCAGGCAGGTGGCATTGGCCGATTGTGATGTGCAGGGATCGAGCAGGGACTGGCTCAAGATCCGGCCGGAATCCCGTGCGAAAATCATGGGGGCAGAATTGATAAACAACGAACTGCATATCCCGAAGGCGACTGAAATCCTGATTATGGATACCCCGGCCGCGACCCATGGCGAGAAACTGGCCAATTATGTCAGAAACGCCCACACCATGATTGTACCTATATTGCCTTCGCCGATGGATATCCGCGCGGCCGAGCACTTCATCCATGAGTTGTTTTCCCTGCGGGGACTGATTAACCGGAAGATTATGATTGCTACCGTTGCGAACCGGGCACGCGAGGACACACTGGTTGCAGCCAAGCTGGAATATTATCTCGATAAGCTGAAATTACCGAATGGCAAAAGGCTGCCGTTCATAACGATGCTCCGTGCCAGCCAGAATTACCTGTACGCTGCTGAACGTGGCCTTGGTATTCACGAACTGGCACCATCAAAAACCTGTTACGACCGTGAACAATGGGAACCGTTGTTACGCTGGCTGAACAGCAGCCGGAGTATGCCGAGCTAACATGGTCAGTGGTCAGTTGCCCGTGGTCAGTTGACCAATGACCAATGACCAGTAACCAATGACAATTCGCAACAAACAGAGTTGTCCGTTGTCCGATTATGCGGACCGGTGCCCGTCCGCAATTCACAACTATTCTGTAAACATCTCCTGCAACACCGCCAGCACTTGCACGATGGTACCCTTGTCCAGCTTGCCCAAATGCCTGACCAGGCGGGTTTTGTCCACGGTGCGTATCTGATCCAGCACGATCTGGCCTTTTTTACGCCTGAAGCTGAGCGGGATACGAGTAGGATACACACGCCCTTTGGTGGTCATGGGCGCGACAATCACGGTCCCGATGAGGTGATTCATCTCATCCGGCGAGATGATGACACAGGGGCGTGTTTTTCTGATTTCGTGACCTTGGGCAGGATCCAGGCTAACAAGATAAATATGAAAGCGGGAGATTACCATCGCCATTCGGATTTATCCCATTCTGTGGACAGGCCAGCATCCGCATCAAGAAAGCCATCATCGCCTTGCCGGGCCATAGTGGAAAATGCCTCCGCCCATCCACTGCGGGGAGCATGTACGGGCCGGATGATCAGCGTATTGCCTTCCACTGCAAGTTCCACGGAATCCTGCAGATGACATTGCTCCAGTACGGATTTAGGCAGGCGGATGCCTTTGGAGTTACCGATGCGCACGATATTCGCTTTCATGGGCGACCTCTCCGAAATAATGTTATTACATTGTAAGCACCGCAGATGGTGGCGTCAAGCGCGTACAGGTTGGGCTGAATGAAATGAAGCCCAACATCTCAGGTTCACCACGGAGTGCACGGAGGACACCAGTAAAAGGAATTTGCATGAATCAGGAATCACCTCCGTGTTCTCTGTGCCCTCAGTGGTTAATTCTGGCCGTTTTTACCGGCCCCGAACACCACGCAGCCGTAAAACTGTTCTGTGATGGAGATCACACTCTAAAACAGTAAATTAATCAATGTCTTATCTGCACCTTGATCTGGATCAAGAAGATCGCAGATTCCGGTTTCAATCCGTGGCTTATTCCCTTTTTTCGACTACCCTTCACCGAGTTATTCCATTTCATTGAAGTCAGGCATTCAGTAACAATTAAGAAGAATGTATGCAATGCAGAACCCTCTTTAGTGACGGCAACGCCGTCGGGCCAATCCCCATAGCTGTTTGTCAGTGGTCATTTGCCAGTTGTCATTTGACCAATTACCCCATCCATTGAACGGAGCGCTTTTCGGGGTCAGGTCTTTCGTTGCCACATTGGTAACCCGCGTAGAGGGTCGGAGAACCATGAAATGATCATGTCAGTTATTTGTTCTTGGTCAGTAGTCATTCGTCAATTGACCAATAACCAATGACCAGTAACCAATTATCAAATGCCCTGACGTGCGGTATCGCAGATCATCTCTCCGGATGAACTGTTCCCTCTCTGACTGACAAGTTCGTGCTTCGGTATGGTTGTGGCCAGTGCCAGCCCCTGCTGATAATAAACCCTTGCCGCAGCGTGATCCCCATCCCTTTCCAGCAAGGCGGCCAGCTCCTGGCAGGCCTCCGGATTCGGTTTGACATTGATACTTTCTTCCAGATACTTTATTGCCTTGCCCCACAGGCTATTGCGTATACAAAGCCGGCCCAATGTCAGCAGCAGGACCGGGTCCCGCGCATGAGCGGACAGGAATGATTCCATATAGGCAAGCTGTTTGACACTGTCCTTCCCCTCAACCAGCCCGTACAGGCGAACGAGTGCTGTATCCCACCGCCGTTTCAGTGCCTGTTGAAGCAAGTGCTCGCAATCCCTGGTCCCGGCAAAGCGCAGACGCTCCGTGATATAGACTTCAATCAAATAAAAGTGCTTTTTCAGCTTGACCGGTATGGTACGCCAACTCTTTTCCAGCGCGTCGGGTACAGCAGTATTACCTGCTTCCCGCAGCAGACCGGCATAGGCCTCCAGTTGTTGTGCCAGCATCTGATCCTGTGTAAACAGACCGCCCCTTTCCAGTTCCGTTGCTAATGCCAGGACCGCATTCCAGTCATTCAGACTGGCATAGGTATTCAACAACAATGCCTTGACCTGGTGCTGCCCAGGTTGTTTTGAATACAGATGTTTCAGTGTTGCCAGCGCCTGCTCGGTTTGTTTCTGGTTCAGCTGCAGTTCCGCCTGGGTGATACCGACGGCCAGGTGCGCGTCCGGGTTGCTCCTGTAGGCAAGACGCAGGTAATCGTCGCGCCGTTCGAGCTTCCCCTGTTGCTGTGCTGCACGGGCGGCACAAAGATAATTCAGAAATGGAGCGCTGCTGTAAGGTGCCGCCTTGCGGAAAGAGTATTCTGCCTGTTTCCAGTTACCTTCCACCGTTTTTATCATGCCCTGGATCAGATATTTTTCAGCACGGAGCTGGTTACGCTGCCGTTTCCATTTCTCCATTTCCCGCGGCAGGGAAACTATCCTGGCGAGTGTGCGAATACAGCTGTACAGGACAATGAAGGTAATCAACAGAATAAAAACAAATAGCGTAACACTGGTTTGCACAGTCCAGCCGGAGATCGTCATGACAAGATAGCCGGTATCCTCGCCCGCAAGCAGGCCCATGCCGACAGCAGCCAGAAGTGCGGACAATGCAAGGAATAATAATTTCATTACATATCGGCCCTGTCTTCAACGGGTGCTGATGTCATATCCTCATCTTCAGAGCGGATATAGGCCCGGACGGTCTCCAGCGAAGAACTGATGTCCGGCAGTTCCGGGTCAATCTGTAATGAACGCATCTGCTGTAACGAGTTCAGTATATTGCTCACAGCCGCTTCCCTGGTATCGAAATAGCGGTTCAGCCAGTCGATGATATTGTCCAGTGATGCCTGAAGATTATCAGTATCACGGTTGAATACCGCCAGTCTCGCATTGGCCAGTTCGATTCTCAGGTTATGATAAAGAAAATACGTCTCATCAGGTAACAACCTCACGGGACTGATTTCCTGGTCGCGCGATATAACGATCAGGCTTTTTAATTCCTGCCAGATCAGGCTTGCCACATGACGCCAACCATCAGTATCTGCAGCAGGCCCGGTAACTGAATCTGCCTCTGGCATGGAATGTATATTGTTCTTTACAGGTATCTGTTCAACGCGTTGAATCAGATCAGCAAGATACAGGGCCAGTCCGGTAATATCGACCGTGTTGACCGAGCGCAGCCGGTTGATATCGGAAACCAGTTGTCCACGGACCTCCGTAATACGGGGGGCATCAAGGCCTTCCAGACGCCTGTCTGCGGCTTCCATTGCCGCCAATGCCGTTGTGACATCTTTCTGAAGTGTCAACCGATGCGATGCCATGATCAGAAGATATTCAACCTCGGCAAGGGCAAATTCAATATTGTCCGTTCCCGGTTGACGATGGATTTGCTTCAGCGCGATATTCATGGCCTCGTTCCTGGTTTGCAAATCCTGAATCTGCTGTAACAAATCGACATCCTTGTTTTTCAGTCGCTGTATTTCTGCATCGGCAGTATTCTCTTTTTGCCGCAAATCACCGACCTGATTTTCCAGGGCTGCATTTGTATTTTTGATTTCCCGCCAGAGGGAAAACCCGCCTGCTGCTATCGCGAATACAAACAGAACTGCAACCGCGATGGCAATGACCGCCTGACGGTTATATTTATTGCCCGTCACCACCGGGCTTTTTGCCGGTTTTGTGATGGCGTTTGTCTCCTCTTTTCTTGCAGTTTCATTACTCATCGATTCCCATCTCCGACGGTGGCGATTACGGTTTCAAGAAGTCCGCGATTACTGGTCTCCCGGGCAATGGCAGGCAACCTGTCAAATCCAAGTTGTCTTGCCTGCCCGGACATGCGTGATCCGATGAGTACGAGTTGCGTGTGTAACAGAAACTTATGGTCGCCCGGTGCAGTCATAGTAAACAGATTCTCCAGACCTTCGCTACTGGTAATAACGATCACATCTGGCGGTGTATCAACCCAGATTTTGTGAATAATGTCCTCTTTATAGTGTGGCCGTATACGACGATAAACTTCTGCGTACTCGACCAGGGCACCTCTCTTGCGCAATCCATCAGCCAGTAACTCACGACCACCCTGCCCGCGGAAAATAATGACCCGCTTGCCCCGGATGGTATCCGCCTGTAGTTCAGCCAGTTCCAGCAATGCCTCACTGTTCGCACTCCCTTCAAGAAAGGATACATCGTTGATACCATACTGACGGATCTGTCTGGCAGTGCCTGCGCCAATTGCCATGATTGCCAGTCCGTCCGGGATCGCGTTTTTATCCAGAAACAGATCAAATGCCCAGTCAACCGCATTGCTGCTGATGAAGATGGCAATCTGAAACTCTGCGAGACGCCTGCATAATTGTTCCGCACGTGCAGGGTCATCAGGCGGTTGCAATTCGATCGTTGGCAGCCGCAGCGCTACGCCACCATTTTCCTCGATCAGCTCACACAGTGGGCCGGATTGTTTTTCTGGCCTGGTAACCAGCACCCGTATACCGTTTAATGGCAACCCTGATTCGGCAATCATCGGATAATTTCATTCAGGATTTTATCGGCACCACGTGACAACAGACGCTCGGCAAGACCACGGCCTGTTTCCTCAATGTGATCAGTCATCCCTTGCGCCGTGTCCCTGATTATTTCAGTGCCATCAATCCTGCCGACGAGACCAGTCAGGCTGAGTTTTTGGCCGTTAATCGTCGCATGCGCAGCAATGGGTAACTGACAGCCGCCGTACAGCCGCCCGCTGAAGGCACGTTCGGCATGCACACAGAGTTGTGTGTCCCTGTTATTCAGCGGTCTGATCAAATCGAGTGTCGTGACATCCCCCTTCCGGCATTCAATCCCGATGGCGCCCTGACCGATTGCCGGCAGTAAAACATCTTGTTCCAGGGTCTGTGTGATGCGATCAGACAATCCAAGGCGGCGGATACCGGCAGCTGCCAGGATAATGGCATCATATTCGCCTGCATCCAGTCTGCGCAGGCGTGTTCCGACATTCCCCCGCAAATCAATGATCGTCAGATCCGGACGCCGGTGCCGCAACTGGGATTGGCGGCGCACACTCGAGGTGCCGACCCTGGCTGCTTCGGGCAGGGCATCCAGGCAGGCATAATGATTGGATATAAACACATCACGTGCATCTTCCCGTGCCAGGATCACAGCAAGCTCCAGTTGTTCCGGAAGGTCAATAGTGACATCCTTCATGGAATGCACGGCAATATCGGCCTGGTCCGCCAGTAACGCCTGTTCAAGCTCCTTGATAAAAAGACCCTTGCCGCCCGCATAGGCCAATGGGGCATCCAGAAACCGATCACCCTGTGTCTGCATTCCAATCAATTCTATATTCAATCCTGGATGTGCCTCCTGCAGTTTCTGCCTGACATGTTCTGCCTGCCATAACGCCAATGGACTCTTGCGTGTTGCTATTCTTGTCATTAATCCCGCCATTAATTGTTCTGATTCGGTAAAATTGGTTGATAATTCCAAATCTTCCTGTCTAAATCACGATCATACACTTGGAAAATAAATGAAAACATCTTTATAGTTATTCAGCGTAAAATTTACAGACATCATGAGAATCGGAATCATCATGGATCCCATCACCGGGATCAACATCAGAAAAGACAGTTCTTTTGCCATGCTGCTTGCCGCGCAGGCGAGGCACTGGGAAATCCATTACATGGAGGTTAATGATTTGTTTCTCGCGGGTAATGAGCCTCATGCGAGGATGCAACAGCTCGCTGTGATGGATGATTATCAGCACTGGTTTGAATTCACCGGAGAAACCACCGGCTTGCTTGCCGATCTTGATGTTATTCTAATGCGCAAGGATCCACCGGTTGATCTGGAGTATATTTATGTTACGTATTTACTGGATCATGTACAGCAGTGTGGCAGACTGGTTGTAAACAATCCTGAAAGTTTACGTAATGCGAATGAAAAGCTGTTTATCACCCATTTCCCGCAATGCATCCCGCCGACACTGGTCACCCGTGAAGCCGGTACTATCCGATCATTCGCTGATGAACATGAAGACATCATATTAAAACCCCTGGACAGTATGGGCGGGACGTCTGTTTTTCGCACCGGTAATAACGATCCGAATATTAATGTCATCATTGAGACACTCACCAGTAACGGTCAGTGCTTTGTTATGGGGCAAAAGTATATCCCTGAGATAACCAGAGGTGACAAACGTATATTATTGATAGACGGCAGGCCTGTCCCGTATGCACTGGCACGTATCCCGCAACAGGGTGAAACGCGAGGCAATCTGGCCAGGGGCGGCACCGGCAAAGGGATTGAACTTGATGCCCGTGACCAATGGATATGTGACCAGGTCGGGCCGGTATTGCGCAGGATGGGTTTACTCTTTGTCGGAATCGATGTCATTGGCAGTTATCTCACCGAGATCAATGTCACCAGCCCGACCTGTATCCGGGAACTGGATGCGATTTACGGTCTTGATATTGCCGGTGAATTAATGGACGTAATTGAGAAACGGGTCAACCCTGTCTGATAAATCAACACTCATGATATCGTGGTTGCAAAATTATCAATACATTGCGAATAAACTATAATGCGTCACTTTCTCATACAGGTAATACAGGTAACACTGCCTTGACAGCGGTAATGGCGGTACAGCCAATGATCACACCGGCTGATCGATTTGGCCTGACCCTGAGCATGGCCATAATCATCCATGCCGTTATCGTACTGGGGGTTACCTTCGCAGAGGAAGATACAATCAAGCCACGCTACGATACCATGGAGATCATCCTGGTTCAGCAAAGCAGCGAACAACCTGAGGAGGCGGATTTTCTTGCCCAGGCCAATCTGGAAGGCGGGGGTGATGTTGATGAAGAGGTCAATCCGGCCGCACCGATGCCTGCCCCTTTCCCCGGACCAGAGCCGGAACTGACCGCTCCCCAGCCTCTTCAGACTCCGCCACCAGCGCCCGCAGAGGCGCCGGCGCCAGAAAAACCGGTTGCGCAACCGGCGCCGGCGCCATCACATGTAATGGAGCAACTTGCCGTTGAAAAGGTAAGCTCGGAAGAAACCCTGCCTGTACAAAACGAGAAACCGGTCAAGACAGAGGAAAAACCAAGGCCACAGGAAAAGACCAAACCGGAACAGGCCAATACCGATAAAGTGGCGGACCAGCCACCGGTCAGGGAACAATTGGCTACGCCACCGGCACCCAGCGCCACGACACTGCTGACCAACAGCTTTAAAATAGCCTCATTGAGTGCCGAGATCAAACGCAAACTGGAAGCAAAGGCAAAACGACCAAGGCGCAAATTCATTTCCGCGACGACGAAGGAATATCGATATGCCTCTTACATGGAGGCCTGGCGGGCAAAGGTAGAGCGGGTCGGAAATCTGAATTATCCTGAGGCAGCCAGAAAACAGGATCTGTCCGGCAGTCTAATCCTGGATGTGGCATTGAATGCGGATGGTTCAATCAATCAGATCACCATCAGGCGATCTTCAGGTCAAAAAATCCTGGATGATGCAGCAGACCGGATCGTGCAGCTGGCCTCGCCATTTGCCCCTTTCCCGGAACAGATCCGCGAGGAAACCGATATTCTCCATATCACCCGTACCTGGCAGTTCCTCAATAACAGGGATTTCAGATAGTCATTCCTGAAAAGTCCTGGACCTCGGTACCCCCTGGTGGGGTGTGGAATTATTCAAACCTTCCCTAAATAATCAGATTGGAGTTACTGGCTTCAACCTCTTCCAATGGGGCCTCCGCCAGTATTCTGCACTGTTCATCCTGGTTACATGCCAATGTTCGCCAATAATGCGGCCTGAATGCCTGATCTGGCAGGACGGATTTCAAACCGGCTTCCACTGCTAGTTCCCGGCGCACAAAAAACGCGTTGACCCCCTTGCTTTCACACCCCAGCAAGACATAACCCTTTTGTTTACCGAGTCGCTCCAGCGCGGTGAGGGAAGCACCGTGATAATATTCGATCCCCTGCGTCTCCGGCTTCTCCAGAGATCCGTATGGAATGGTGACAGCTCGTTCCGGCCCGAATGATGCGTTGTACTCAATGACAACCAGCCTGGGAATAACATAATCAATTGCCTTCCAGACCCAGTATTCGTAGCTGTCTATATCCATCGACAATACATCGATATGCACCGG
>MGXK01000123.1:25945-31108 GCA_001802375.1 Gammaproteobacteria bacterium RBG_16_51_14 | reverse complement strand
TACATTCCCGTCCGTCCTCCGTGCCGATTTCAACAATATAACGGGTTTCAACACCGACCCTCGACAGCAGGGACAAAATCACACCATCTTCACCATTCTGGGAATAAACGCTGAATTCATATGCATTGATAGACGGGTTATATCCCGGCGCAAGCAGGTTATGTTCGCCTGTCTGGTAATTCCGGTTTCCCAGGTTTTTCAGTGCAACCTGGGCGTCCAATATCTGTTGCTGAAATCGACGTCCCAGTAATCTTCGGCGCAATTTATTTTTAAAATCCACTGTAAAAGGTTCCCCCTGAAACAGTTTGTTGAGAAGTATCACGCCGAAGACCCGGGTGTCAACAAGAGGGATGTCATCATGACACCGATCCATTCTGGCCTCGGGTCTTGCAAAAACCAGATTGAAATTAAGGGGTCAGAGCCATTTTGATTGAGATGGTAATGGTAGTATACTGTGGCAGGTCTATAACAGGAGCAGCCGATGTCCGGAAAACCCCGTTTTTACCTGCCTGGCGCGGCAGTGCATGCCGTCACGGTCCGTCCTTCCATAGGGTGACCACTTTACTATTTTAAGGTGTCTGAGAACCCATGAAAATCGCCGTTTCGGGATGCGCCGGTGTAGGCAAGTCAACATTGGCCGGGGCCCTGGCCGCTGCACTGGGAGTGCCGCTTATCCCCGAGCAGTATGATCCCCTGTTCGATCAGCCGGGGAAATTCATGAGGTCGGTTGGCAGCGTCCTGGTTCCCGACTTCCAGTCCATTCTGAGCAACAAACGAAGCCAGGAAATCAGGTATGGCGATTTCGTCACCGATCGTTGCCCCATCGATCTGTTCCACCTCTGGATGATGCGCGGACTCGGAAGACTGGAGGACAAAACCGCCGACTTCCATGACGCCTGCCGTGACTATGTGCAGGACTATGATCTGGTGGTGATCCCACCCTGGAACGGCATCGAGTTCAGACAGATTGATCACTCGCATGATTTGCGGTATCGCACCACGAACAAGTGGATACAGCTTCACAACCATGCCAGCATAACCGGGTATGCCTGCCTGTGGATATCATTTGCACGGCTTGAGCTATTGCCGATGCCGCTGCGATCGATCGATGAGCGGGTTGCCCATGTCCTGCGGCGGCTCGGGGTCGAAACGGAATGATGCCCCTGATGAGCCTGTGCCTCTGTTAAGGGGTCAGAGCCCTTTAAAAGGGAGGGCAATGGTAGTATGCTGTGGCCGGTCTCTAACAGGAGTGGCCGATGCCCAGAAAACCCCGTTTTTATCTGCCTGGTGTGGCCGTGCAGGCCGTCCAGCGCGGGCACAGCAGGCACCCGGTATTTTATGCAGAGGCAGACTACCGTGCCTACCTGAACTGGTTACAGGAAGCGGCGGACCGTTATGACTGCACTGTGCATGCCTATGTATTAATGACGACTCATGTACATGTTCTCTGCACGCCGCAGGACAGCGCAGGCATCAGTCGCATGCTGCAATATGTCGGGCGGCATTATGTGCCTTACATCAACTCTCATTACGGAACCAGAGGCTCCCTGTGGGAGGGGCGGTACAAGGCCAGCCTGGTGCAGGAAGACAGGTACTTGCTGACCTGCATGCGTTACATTGAACTGGATCCGGTGCGGGCCGGTATGGTAGCCCATCCACGGCACTACCGCTGGTCGAGTTACCGGGCGAATGCAGAGGGCCGGGCTGACCCCCTGGTGAGCCCACACGGCAGATATCTGGCCCTGGGGAGGACCGTTGCCCGGCGCAGGGAGGCCTACCGGGCCTTGTTAAGGGCACCTCAGGACGAGGCGGAGATCGCCAGTATCCGGGCGGCCTGGCAGACCGGGACCCCGCTGGGTAGTAACGCCTTCAGGGAGAAGGTAGGTCGCAAGCTCAAGCTAAAGGTAGGGCAGGATCGGCGCGGCCGTCCTCCTAAAATGGCTTTGACCCCTTAACCAATATCTAGGCGGCCTGTTCCATGTCCCCGGAATATTTGCCAAGACAGGCCAGACTATTGCATTTTTCCCGGTGTAATAATGCCTCGCGTGCGATGTCGGCATTTTTAACCTTGCCTGCCCACGCCTTCAGGCAGGGTTCCTGCAGGGCACGCCCGTAGGAGAAACTCAGGGGCCAGGGCAGGTTATGGTAACCTGCATTCATCGCATTCAGGTGTGCCGTGGCAAGTTCGGGACTCTGGCCGCCAGAAAGAAAAACAATGCCGGGTAATGACGCCGGTACGTTATTCAACAGGCACTGGACGGTCTGATCGGCAACCTCCTGAATGCCTGCCTGCACCGGACATTTTTTTCCGGAGATCACCATGTTGACCTTGAGGATGGTATGCTCCAGGGTGACTCGCTGACGGTAAAGTTCATAAAAGAGGGTCTTCAGGGTTGCCTCTGTGACTTCGTAACAGCGTGTAATGGTGTTGTCTGCATCCATCAGGACCTCCGGCTCGACCATGGGGACCAGGCTTGCTTCCTGGCAGAGTGCGGCATAACGCGCCAGCGCATGGGCATTGGCCTCGATGCAACCCGTAGTCGGGATACGGTCGCCGATGGTGATCACGGCTCGCCATTTCGCAAATCTGGCGCCGAGTTCCCGGTATTCAGCAAGCCGTTCACGCAAACCATCAAGCCCTTCCGAGATCTTCTCCCCTGGATGGCCAGCCAGATTTTTGGCCCCTGCATCGACCTTGATGCCAGGCATAATGTCCTGATCGATTAATACCTGCGGGAAGGGCCTGCCGTTGTTGGACGACTGCCGGATCGTCTCATCAAAAAGGATCATGCCACTGATATAATGATTACCTCCCGGATTGGTGATCAGGAGATCGCGATAGGCCCGGCGGTTTCCCTCCGTGGAATCAATACCGATGCTGTCGAATCGTTTCTTGATGGTCGGGAGACTTTCATCAATGGCAAGGATGCCCTTGCCCTTTGCGACCATCGCCTGAGCGGTTGTTTCCAGTTCCTGTTTACTCATGTTAGCGCCTCTGAAATAGTGCTGATGGTTACGGAGTAAGGAGAATTGTTTTTATCTATCCTCCCCTGTGTGAAGGCCATTTAAATAAAACCTGCCTGTTGTTTTTCTGAATTATAGCTAAATATCATGTTCAGTTGATTCACCGGCACGGATAATTTTCATATTATTTGTCCCTCCCTTGCGGCCACGCAGGTCCCCTTTCGTGATAATGACATAATCGCCCTTATTGACGATTTTTCGGGCCATTAATTCATCGATGATCTCCCTGTTTACTGCAAGAGGATCGGTGTGGGTGATGTCAAATTTGATTGGATATACACCCCGGTAAAGCGAGACCCGGCGCCGGGTGGTTTCATGGCGTGTAAATGCAAAGATGGGGATCCCGGAGCTGATGCGTGACATCCACAGGCAAGTCGACCCGGTTTCGGTCAATGCCGCGATCGCCTTTGCCCCGATATGATTGGCAGCGTACATGGTCGACATGGCAATCGCCTCGTCGATCTCCTCGAAGCGCTGGTTGATACGATGATCAGAGACACGGATACTGCGCTGCTTTTCTGTCTCCTCACAGATCCTGGACATGGCCAGGACCGCCATTTCAGGGTATTTTCCGATACTGGTTTCCCCGGACAGCATGACGGCATCTGTTCCATCCAGGACGGCATTCGCCACATCAAACACCTCGGCCCGGGTCGGCATCTGGTGTTCAATCATGGATTGCATCATCTGGGTTGCTGTAATCACGGCCCGATCCCTGCTGCGGGCGAGTTGAATCAGGCGTTTCTGTACCGGAGGCAGACCGGCATCGCCGATCTCCACGCCAAGATCGCCGCGGGCGATCATGATGGCATCCGATGCTTCGATAATGGCCTCTATATCATCCAGTGCTTCAGCACGCTCGATCTTGGCGATGATACTGGCCCGACCGTCCAGTGCCTTCAACATTGCACGCGCCTTATGTATATCATCAGCCCGGCGCGGAAAGGAAATCGCGATAAAATCTGCCCCGATCCTTACGGCATGCTCAAGATCATTGCTGTCTTTGGTTGTCAAGGCATCGGCAGTCAACCCCCCGCCCTGCAGATTGATGCCCTTGTTGTCCGAGAGTTCGCCACCGGCGATCACCTCACACTCTACGGCGTGATGGTGTATAGCCTTGACCCGTAACACAATCCGGCCATCATCGATGAGCAAGGTGTTGCCTGCACGCACATCCCTGGGCAAGTTCTTGTAACTGACGCCGACGTGCTTTTCATCTCCGGCGTTCACCGACAGTTCGGTATCGATGGTAAAGCTTGCCCCTTCCTTCAATTGCACCTTGCCGTCAGCAAAATGTTCAATGCGTATTTTCGGGCCTTGCAGATCAGCAATGACGCCGACAGCGCGTTTACGCTGCAGGGACAGCTCCCGGAGCCTTATTATGCGTTGTTCATGGTGACCCTGGGTTTGATGTGAATAATTCAGACGGAAGACATCTACACCGGCATCAAATAACCTCTCCAGCATACCTCCCTTATCTGTTGCCGGCCCAAGTGTGGCGATGATTTTTGTTCTTCTCACTTAATTCTGTTTCCTGACCTTGACCATGTCAGATAATGTCTGGACTTGCCACGGGCGCCAAATCCATTATCCATGGACCCGGCGCATTGCATGGTGAACCCGGTGATCGCAGTGGCAATGATTCAATGATTCAGTGTCTGCCCGATTTATGATGCTAATATTCGCGTGCCTGTTCCATCGCAGTCCATGCGCGTGCTGATTCTTCCAGCATGGCAACGGCAGGTAATTGCTTCCCTTCAAGAAATTCGAGAAAGGCCCCACCCCCGGTAGATATGTATGAAATCCTGTCGGCAATGCCAAATCTGGCAATGGCTGCTATGGTATCGCCCCCACCGGCGATGGAAAAGGCAGCGCTTCCTGCAATCGCTTCCGCAAGGGCTTTCGTGCCCGTGCTGAACTGATCAAATTCGAATACACCCAGGGGACCATTCCAGACAATGGTGGATGCCTTTGCCAGATAACCGGCAAACAGGTCCGTGGTCCGGGGTCCGACGTCCATGATGAGGTCGTCGTTTTCAACCGCTTCAACCGGCTTGGTTTCGGCCCTGGCATTTTCGCTGTATTCCTTTGCACAGATGACATCAACCGGCAAGGGAATTGCACAATTGTTTTTCTCGC
>MGXK01000123.1:6410-25902 GCA_001802375.1 Gammaproteobacteria bacterium RBG_16_51_14 | reverse complement strand
ATGCAGGGAATTACCAATGTTGTATCCGGCTGCCCTGAGAAAAGTGTTGGCGATTCCGCCGCCCACGATCAGTTGATCCACCTTCCGGGACAGCGCCTCGAGGATGGTCAGTTTCGTGGATACCTTGGATCCCCCTACAATGGCGACGAGAGGCCTTGCCGGGTCTTTCAATACCTTTGTCAGGGCCTCCAGTTCATTGATCAGAAGGGGGCCGGCACAGGCAACCGGGACATATTTGACAACACCACTAGTTGAGGCCTGGGCCCGGTGGGCCGTGGCAAAGGCATCGTTGACATAAATATCGCACAATTCGGCCATGTGCCTTGACAGTTCTTCATCATTGGCCTTTTCACCGGTCTCAAATCGTGCATTTTCACAAAGTACGACTTCCCCCGCGGTCAGATCAATGCCCTTGATCCAGTTCCGTACCAGTCTGACCTCCCTGCCTAACAGGGTGGACAGGCGTCTGGCAACGGGCGCCATGGAAAATGCCTCATCGAATTTACCCTCCTTGGGGCGGCCCAGATGAGAAACAATGATAGTCGTTGCGCCTGCCTGCATGAGCTGCCGGATGGTCGGCACACTTGCACGAATCCGCGTGTCATCCGCGACTTCGCCATTTTTGAGGGGAACATTGTAGTCTTCCCGGAGCAGTACCCGCTTCCCGGTCAGGTTGAGATCGGTGATTCTGACATAATTTAACATGGGATTAACCTGTCGTTTGTAATCTATTTTGCATTCACCATGGCCATTGTCGTGTCGAGCATGCGGTTGGAAAACCCCCACTCATTGTCATACCAGGCACCCACCTTGATCAGTGTCCCTTCGATGACCTTGGTCAGGTAGGTATCATAAGTGGCTGATGCCGGGTCATGGTTGAAATCAATGGATACCAGCGGCTTGTCGCTATAGGCGAGGATGCCTTTCAGCGTTCCATTTGCCGCATTACGCATCAATGCATTGATTTCATCATGACTGGTTTCGCGGGCGGCGGTAAAACTGAGATCCACCAGGGAAACGTTAATGGTGGGGACACGTATGGCATAACCATCAAGCCTGCCATTCAATTCCGGCAGGACCAGACCGACTGCCGCCGCTGCACCTGTTTTGGTCGGGATCATCGACATCGTGGCGGATCGGGCACGACGCAGGTCGCTGTGAAAAACGTCGGTCAGCACCTGGTCATTGGTGTAGGCATGGATCGTTGTCATGACGCCTCTCAGTACACCGATATTTTCATGCAGGACCTTGACGACCGGTGCAAGGCAATTGGTGGTACAGGAGGCATTGGAAACGACCGTGTGGGATGCCTTTAATGTGCCGTGATTGACGCCATAGACAACGGTGGCATCCACATCACTGCCGCCCGGTGCCGAGATAAGTACTTTCTTTGCCCCGCCTGCAAGATGGGCCCCGGCTTTTGCCTTGGTCTTGAAATGACCGGTTGACTCATGGACAACATCCACGCCCAATTCACCCCATGGCAATTTTGCCGGGTCACGCTCGGAGAAAACGCGGATCCTGTCACCATTTACGATCATATGATCACCGGCAACGGCAACGGTGCCGGGAAATTTTCCGTGAGCGGTGTCATATTGGGTCAGATGTGCATTGGTTTCCGCCGGGCACAGATCATTGATGGCAACGATCTGGAATTCACCGGTCCGGTTTGTTTCATACAAGGCGCGCAGGGTACACCGCCCGATTCGCCCGTAGCCATTAATTCCTATTTTTATTGTCATTGGTTTTTCTCCGGTTTTCGACTCTATCATTCGCAAAACTGTCTTAAACAAGTAAAGATTCGGTAATCCCGGTAAGTATGGCCTCCGTCAGTCCGAAATGTTCGTACAAGACGGCAGCCGGTGCTGATTCTCCGAATCTATCTATGCCCAGCACCATGCCATCGAGGCCGACATACTTCCGCCAATAATCACTTACGCCTGCTTCAACGGCAATACGTTTGCGGCAGGCAGGGGGTAGTACAGTATCCCTGTATTCCTGCGGCTGGGCATCAAATACATCCGTTGAAGGCATGGATACAACCCGTATGCGTTTGCCCCTGTTATTCATTTTCTCCGCCGTATGCATCGCAATGCTGATCTCCGATCCCGTTGCAATTATAATTACATCCGGTTCTTCTGCTCCCCCCGTCAGGATATAGCCGCCGTATTCGATCTGTCTTATCTGTTCATCAGTCCGGAGGATATGGGCCAGTGACTGCCGTGAAAACAGCAACGACGTCGGACCGTTGTCGTTTTCCACCGCCGCCTTCCAGGCGATTGCCGATTCCACCGCATCACAGGGACGCCAGACTGACATATTCGGCATCAGACGCAACGTCGCAGCCTGTTCTACCGCCTGATGGGTCGGACCATCCTCCCCCAGACCGATTGAGTCATGGGTGAACACAAAAATGCTCCGTATTTTCATCAGGGCCGCCATCCGCAATGCGTTCCGTGCATATTCAGAGAACATGAGAAAGGTGGCGCAGTAAGGGATAAAACCACCATGTAACGCGATGCCATTATTGATGGCCGCCATGGCAAATTCACGTACTCCATAATAAATATAGTTGCCATTGGCCGTTTTGCCACCAACCGGTCTGGAACCACTCCATATAGTCAGATTGGAACCGGCCAGATCGGCCGATCCACCGATAAGTTCAGGCAATACCGCACCCAGGCCCTCCAGTGTATTTTGTGATGCCTTGCGCGAGGCAATGGTTTCCGCCTTTGTGCCGGTTTGCCTGATATGGTCTTGTATCGCCATCTGCCAGTTGAACGGGAGCTTGCCCTGCATGCGTCGATTAAATTCGGATGCCAGATCCGGGTAACGTCTGCTGTAAGCCTGGAATATCTCTTGCCACTCCGATTCCAGCCGATGACCGCGCTGGCGGGCATCCCAGGCTGCATAATATTCATCAGGGATGACAAAGGCAGCGTACTGCCAGCCGATGGCATCGCGCACCAGTTTGACCTCTTGCTCCCCCAGCGGGGCACCATGACAGTCCGCCTTGCCTTGTTTGTTGGGGGAACCCCAGCCGATGATCGTGTTACAGCAGATCAGGCTGGGTCGGGTTGTGTCCAGACGCGCCTCATCAAGCGCTGCCTTGATTTGTGCGGTGTCATGACCGTCGATATCGCGGATAACATGCCAGCCATAGGAAGCGAAACGGCCAGCGGTGTCCTCTGTGAACCAGCCGCTGATATCACCGTCGATAGAAACCCGGTTGCTGTCATAGATTGCGATCAGCTTGCCCAGCCCCAGTGTCCCGGCAATGGAACAGGCCTCATGGGATATACCCTCCATCAGACAGCCATCGCCGACAGTGACATAGGTATGGTGATTAACAATAGCAAACCCGTCGCGATTGAATTGTGCCGCAAGCGTGCGTTCAGCCAGTGCCATACCGACTGCGTTCGCCAGACCCTGCCCGAGGGGGCCTGTGGTCGTCTCGATTCCCGGGGTACAGCCATATTCCGGATGGCCAGGGGTTTTTGAATGCAGTTGCCGGAACTGTTTTATCTCATCCAGTGACAGGTCATAGCCGCTAAGATGCAATAATGAATACAACAGCATGGAGCCGTGACCATTGGACATGATGAACCGGTCACGGTCAGGCCATTTCGGGTTCGCAGGATTGTGCCGCAGGAAGTCATTCCACAAAACTTCCGCGATATCGGCCATCCCCATCGGGGCGCCGGGATGACCCGAGTTGGCCTTTTGTACCGCATCCATGCTCAAGGCGCGGATTGCATTGGCCAGTTCACGCCTGGTAAGCATGCGTATCTCCTGCTATGTAAATGTTGTGATCATTCATAACCATGACAACGAAATCGAATCGGGTAATCCTGACGTGCAGGGTATCCGGCATGTCAAAACAGGTTTTTTGTCCATACTTTTTACTGCAATACGAGGGTCTTTCTGCAATCTGTTCAGGTCACAGCAAACAGAAAATTCAAGATGGTATTCCCTAGATCAGGCCATCTCTTATGGTTCTTAAGTACAGTAGACCGCCCATTTTCTCTCATAGGATTTTGCCGGGCAAGTCAGTGTGGATCAGGGACGCCACTTGATGGAACACCCCATGCCGTGGATTTGTTGCCCTGGACCTTCACCGGTCCCGGCGATCCCGACCATGGCTTCAAATAAATCCCGGTTTGCACCGGCAGCGGCAGCCTGCATGCGGCTGGCATCGAAGCGGCCGCGATACTGCAGTTCCAGGTTGGCATTATAGCCAAAAAAATCGGGTGTACAGACGGCCCCGTAAGACTTGGCAACCGTCTGGAATTCATCGTACAGATAGGGGAATGGGTAGTCGAAATCCCCGGCGATTTTCTGCATGTTTTCGAAGGAATCCTCCGGATAATCGGTTGGGTCATTGGGCATGATCCCGACACTGCCTATCCCGTACCCCATGAGTTCCCTTGCCGTTTGCACCAGGCGTGCCTGAATGGCCTTGACGTATGGGCAATGATTGCATATGAACATAATCAAGGTCCCGTTCTCCCCCTGGCAATCATTCAGGCTCCAGTGTTTTCCATCAATGCCTGGCAGGGTAAAATCAGGCGCCTTCTGTCCAAAATCGCAGACCGGTGTTTCAGTCAATGCCATGAATGAAATACTCCATTTATGATAAACTCGCAGGGGAAAAGCTTGTCCATATTGTAAATCGATTGCGGGCAGAAAGTCCGAATTTCGTGTCATCAACCGATAAAAACGCTAGACTTGCGCACCTGAATTGAATACCCGGGGCATTTTTATGATCGATAATTATCTATTCACATCAGAGTCAGTTTCTGAAGGGCATCCTGACAAGGTTGCCGACCAGGTTTCGGATTCTGTGGTGGATGCCATCATCAGTGCAGATAAAAAAGCACGCATTGCATGTGAGACGCTGATAACGACGGGAATGATTGTCGTTGCCGGTGAAATTTCAACCTCTGCCACCCCGGATATCCCGGGCATAGTACGCAAGACAGTGCGTGATATCGGGTATACAAGCTCGGACATCGGGTTTGATGCCGATACCTGTGCCGTTCTGGTTTCCATGGACAAGCAATCACCTGATATCGCCATGGGCGTGAATGAATCCGAAGGGCATGAGCAGGGTGCCGGTGATCAGGGTCTGATGTTCGGTTTTGCATGCAACGAGACAGAAACATTAATGCCTGCGCCGATTGATTACGCCCATCGGCTGGTCAGACGCCAGGCAGAAGTACGCAAAAACGGTACCTTGCCGTGGTTACGACCGGACGCAAAAAGCCAGGTGACGTTTCGCTATAAAAACGGGTCTCCCTGTGCAATCAGTGCCGTCGTCCTGTCGACACAGCATGCGCCCGACATCGAAATTTCCATGCTGAGGGAAGCCGTCAGGGAAGAGATCATCAATCCTGTCCTGCCGGCGGGATGGGTCAGTAAAGATACCCTTTTTCACATCAACCCGACGGGGCGTTTTGTCGTTGGTGGACCCATGGGTGATTGTGGTCTTACCGGGCGCAAGATTATTGTTGATACCTATGGCGGCATGGCACGCCATGGCGGGGGCGCCTTTTCCGGCAAGGATCCTTCCAAGGTGGATCGTTCTGCAGCCTATGCAGCCCGCTATGTTGCCAAGAATATTGTTGCTGCCGGTCTGGCTGATCGTTGCGAGATCCAGGTCTCCTATGCCATCGGTGTGGCTGAACCCACCTCGATCAGTGTGGATACTTTCGGTACCGGTATTGTTAACGAGGCGCGTCTGGTCTCTGTTATCCGGGAACTCTTTGATTTGCGCCCCAAGGGGATCATTGCCATGCTGGATTTGCTGAGGCCCATTTATCTGGCAACCGCTGCCTATGGTCACTTCGGACGCCAGGATATCGATTTGCCATGGGAAAGGACAGACAAGGCCGTGGTGTTGAGAGATGCACTGGGGGTCAAGCGCGCCGTTGCGGGGAGCGCATGATTTGTTTATGAATGGTTTTTTTCATCTGACAGGATTACCTGCAAGGAATATTTAATGAGTAGTCAGCCAATAACCAACCTGAAACCCGATTACAAGGTTGCCGATGTCAAACTCGCCGAGTGGGGCAGAAAAGAGATTGCCATGGCGGAAAAGGAAATGCCGGGCCTGATGGCCCTGAGAGAGGAATTTCATGGGCGGAAACCACTCTCAGGTGCCCATATTGCGGGTTGCCTGCACATGACAATCCAGACGGCAGTCCTCATTGAAACACTGACGGTCCTGGGTGCAAAGGTACGCTGGTCTTCCTGCAATATTTTTTCAACCCAGGATCATGCGGCAGCGGCGATTGCCGTGACCGATGTCCCTGTATTTGCCTGGAAAGCGGAAACAGAGAAAGAGTTCTGGTGGTGTATTGAACAGACGATCTTCGGACCGGACAACTGGCGGCCGAACATGATCCTGGACGATGGCGGGGACCTGACCCGGATCATGCATGACAAGTATCCGGACCTGCTCCGGGACGTGCGCGGGCTTTCCGAGGAAACAACGACCGGTGTGCACCGCCTGTATGAAATGATGGATCAGGGTTTACTCCTGGTCCCAGCCATCAATGTCAATGATTCCGTGACGAAGTCCAAATTTGATAATCTCTACGGATGTCGTGAATCGCTCATTGACGGGATTAAACGCGCCACCGATGTCATGGTGGCCGGCAAGATTGTCGTTATCTGCGGTTATGGTGATGTCGGCAAAGGCTGTGCCCAGGCGATGCGCGGAATGGGCGCCACCGTGCTGATAGCCGAGATTGATCCAATCTGTGCCCTCCAGGCCGCGATGGAAGGTTACCGGGTTGTGACCATGGATGAGGTTGCCGGCAAGGGAGATATCTTTGTCACGGCAACGGGTAATCTGAAGGTGATTACCCATGCGCACCTGTTGGCCATGAGAGATGAGGCCATTGTTTGTAATATAGGACACTTTGACAGTGAGATTGATGTCGCCAGTCTGAGGCAATATCAATGGGTAAATATCAAACCGCAGGTGGATCATGTCATTTTCCCAGATGGCAAGCGCATCATCCTGCTGGCGGAAGGACGTCTCGTGAATCTTGGTTGCGCGACCGGCCACCCCAGCTTTGTCATGTCTGCTTCATTTACCAATCAAGTACTGGCACAGATAGAACTGTGGAACAACCGCAAGGACTATGCAGTCGGGGTCTATACCCTGCCCAAGCGCCTGGATGAAAAGGTCGCCTCGCTGCATCTCAGGAAAGTGGGGGCAAATCTGACCAGGTTGACCCAGGAGCAGGCTGATTATATCGGGGTTCCCGTGGAAGGCCCGTACAAGCCGGATTACTATCGGTATTAAGGACTGAGGACTAAGAACCAGTGACCAAGATGATAATATCTGATGGATGCACAAAAGAAATTCAAAGCCAAATTCAGTTTTGAGTTTTTCCCGCCCAAGACACCTGAAGCGGTCAGCAGGTTGCAGGAAACACAACAACGGCTGGCAAGGTTATGCCCGGATTTTTTTTCAGTCACCTTTGGTGCCGGCGGCAGTACCCGCGATCGTACCTTTGAGACGGTACAGGATATCAAGGAGAAGACGGCTATCGAAGCTGTGCCGCATATTTCCTGTATTGGCCATTTTGAAAATGAAATCAGGGAGATGCTCGAACTGTATTGCAACAATGGCATCCAACATCTGGTCGTATTACGTGGTGATCTTCCCTCAGGCTCTGCCGGTGGCTATGGTCAGTTCCGCCATGCAAATGAACTGGTTGAGTTTATCCGGAGCGTGACCGGGGGCCATTTTCATATTGATGTTGCGACCTATCCGGAGTTTCACCCCCAGGCGCCTGCGGCCAGCGTAGATTTAAAAAACTTCAAGCGTAAGGTGGATGCCGGTGCGAACAGTGCGATAACACAATACTTCTTTAATCCCTATGCCTATTACCGGTTTATTGACAGCTGTGAGAAACTGGATATCGATATCCCAATCGTGCCGGGGATCATGCCGATCACCAACAGCTCCCAGTTGATCCGTTTTTCCGAAGCCTGCGGGGCCGAAATACCCCGCTGGATCCTGAAGCGGTTACAGGAATTCGGTGATGACAGGACTTCTATCCGAAGTTTCGGCATCGATGTTGCCACAGAACTATGTAAGGACTTACTCGCAAATGATGCCCCTGGTTTGCATATCTTTACCATGAACCAGGCAGCGGCATCGGAGGCAATCTGGGAGAATCTGGGATTATGTGATCGCATCAGCAACGGACAGCCAGCCCATATTTCAGGTTGATTCCGTATTCAGGCGTAAATACGGCAACCCATTTCTTTCAAAAACGCTCGCTTTTCTCTTTTTTCTTCGCCATATTTGTAATCTGGGTAACTTGCCCAAAGCGGGCCTGGCCCGGATGGTCATCCGTATTAAATATTGAGGAATCAATATCTTGTCTGATAATCCTGAAACGGCAGATATTTTTGCATCCGATCACAAACCTGCCCTGTTGCTGGTGGATGATGATCCCCTGATTGTGGAAGCCCTGTCGTTGATCCTGGAAGACGAGTTTCATGTTTATACTGCTGACAGCGAGAGGCAGGTAAAGGCACTTCTGCAAAGGCTGGAAATAATCCCTTCACTGGCCCTGGTTGATCTTGGTTTGCCGCCCTTTCCCCATGCGCCTGATGAAGGTTTCAAGGTAATCGAGGAACTGCCGGTCTATAATCCCGACATCAAGATCCTGGTCCTTTCCGGACAAGATGAAAAGACGAATATCCAGCATGCATTGACACTGGGTGCGGTCGATTTCATCACCAAACCATGTGATATCCCGTTGCTGAAGGCGCGGCTGCGGCACCAGTTGATGATGTTGCAGGCTGAACTGGCCCAGAAAAAGGATGCAACCCGGGATGAGAGTCTGCTCGGCGAAAGCATGGCCATCAACACCCTGCATGCCCTGACCAGGCAATTTGCAGACACACCCTACCCGGTATTGGTGGAAGGAGAGTCAGGGTGTGGCAAGGAGTTGATCGCACATTATTTACACGACTACAGCTCGCGGGCAGCGGCCCCTTTCCTGAGCATCAACTGTGCTGCCTTTTCGGCAGAATTGCTTGAAGCGCAGCTATTCGGTCATGCCAAAGGCTCATTTACCGGGGCAAGCGTGGCCAAGGCCGGTTTTTTTGAAGAAGCGGGAGAAGGCAGCCTGCTGCTTGATGAAATCGGGGAACTGCCATTGGGACTGCAGGCAAAATTACTGCGGGTCCTGGAAAACGGCGAGTATTACCGGCTCGGTGAAACCCATGCCAGGGTCTCGTTTGCGCGGATTATCGCCGCTACTAATCGTGATCTCAGGGAAGAAGTGCGTACCGGTCGTTTTCGCCAGGATCTCTATCATCGCCTCAACGTACTCACCCTGCATGTCCCGCCGTTACGGGAACGTGACCGGGACTGTTTGTTACTACTGGATCATTTTCGCAAGATATATGTTACGGGTGGCACACCGTTTACCCTGGACAAGGAAGCCGAGGGTTGTTTGCTTGCGTATGCATTTCCGGGAAATATACGGGAATTAAAAAATATTGTTATCCGTCTGAATGCAAAGTATCCGGGTAAATTGATTGGAATCGATGCCTTGCAGGCGGAAATGGAGCGAGACTATAAATCTGCTGGAATTGACGCGGGCCAATCCGTGGATAACACGGCAAGGCAGGAACTGCTACAAAGGGGATTCCATCTGGATGAGGTACTGGAAAAATGGGAGAAGCGCTATATCAATGCCGCACTTGAATTGTGCAATGGCAACCTGAGCAAGGCGGCGCGGATGCTTGGCATAAATCGTACTACACTTTATAGCAGGCTGCAGCGAATGACCACAAGTGTACCGGAATAGAGATTGATTTATGTATAACGATTACTATGGACTCAGGCAGGCCCCCTTCAGGATCACTCCGGATACACGT
The DNA here is from genome assembly GCA_001802375.1 of Gammaproteobacteria bacterium RBG_16_51_14. GTDB lineage: Bacteria > Pseudomonadota > Gammaproteobacteria > Eutrophobiales > Eutrophobiaceae > RBG-16-51-14. The sequence goes on along the minus strand of MGXK01000123.1, from coordinate 15,987 downwards.
CTGTTTTTCCCGGGCGGAAACCGTGGTGCCGTGCTCGATGCGCTGGTTTATGCCATCACCAGTGGAGAGGGTATCGTTAAGGTAGTCGGTGAGGTGGGCAGTGGGAAAACCATGCTGTGCCGCATGCTGGAGCAGGAATTGCCGGCCAGTGTCGAGATCGTTTATTTCGCCATGCCCAGTCTGGCACCCGAGAATATCCTGCATGCAATTGCTTTTGAGCTGAAACTGCCTGTTACGCAAGTCGATAGTCGCCTGCAAGTGATGAATCTCCTGCAAGAGTATCTGTTGCAAAGGCACTCTGAAAACAGGCAAGTCGTGCTCTTTATTGAAGAGGCCCAGGGTATGCCGATTGCAACACTGGAAGAAATACGGCTGTTGAGCAATCTGGAAACACAACAACACAAACTGTTGCAGATTGTCATGTTTGGCCAGCCGGAACTGGATGAAATGATTGCCAATAGGGAAATCCGGCAATTGAAGGAACGGATTACCTACAGTTTTCAACTGGCACCGTTCAGACAGGCGGATATCAGGGATTACCTCAATGCCCGTCTGCGTACCTGTGGTTATCGTGGCGGTGAGTTATTCAACACCTCGGCAGTGAAGGCGATCGATTATTTTTCTCAGGGTTTACTGCGACGTATCAATATCCTGGCAGACAAGGCCATGCTGGCGGCCTATGCCGGAAATAATAACCGGGTGACGGCGAAACACGTCAGACTCGCGGCACGCGACAGTGAATTTGTAACCGGTCTGAGATATTTTAACAGCACGGTCCCTGCGTTCGTTTTGCTCCTGATCGCCGGTGTGCTGTGGATTTTCCAGATGGGAGGGGGGATGTTTTCTGTCCCGGGACTGGATGCCGGTAACCAGCACAGTGCGGCAGCAGAAACCACCAGTATCAGGATGGAAAAGGCAACTGGTGCCCTGACAGGAGATCCCACAGTCACAACAATACCAGAACCGGCGTTGGTGGAAGAATCGCCGGAGTCGGTCGCCGAAATGGTGACCGGGGATACGCAACCTGTAACTGAAACCCTGCCGGCCAGTGACGCGCCTCAGGCGAGTCCATCAAGCCATGTGGTTTATTATTATCCGGATTATGAATCCCGTCTGATTGTTTCTGAAGAGAATAAAGAGGTTGCCGGCGGCAGTGATGGTATGTCCACAGACGATGTCGACCAGACTGCAGCAACAGGCATCGCCAGGGAGAACCCAGATACCTCGGATGTGATGGGAGAAATTAATGAGTCTCAGGATAAAACATATAACACCCTGGTCTTGGATAACACCCTGGTCTTGGAAGAGAATAACGGTACCAGCGGGCAATTACTGGGATTAAACCAGTTGCTTGAGTTGCAGGACACGGCTGACTCACGTTTTACAGCGGATGAATCTATGTTGATACAGCAATTGAAAGACCTGCCCCCGGAGGTTACTGAAAATGGGGATATTGTTTCTGAAGAACAGATATGTCCGCTTTGTTCAGCGATTATTTTTCGTCCCCTGATAAAACCTGAAAATCTATAAATATTAATTATATGTATGATTGTTATATTATTATGTGCTAGGTTGTAAACTGTATAATCAATCGTTTTCTGTCGGGATCGGGTAACATTATGTGGAAAATCATTGCAATTGCAGGTCTGGCCATCACCCTGAACAGTTGTGCGGAGATTGAGCCAAAACCGTTTGAGCCTTCATCAGGGCATATCAATACAGAGGCACAACCGGCCGGCGAGATACCGGCGCTGGTAACACAGGTTCCAATCCTGCCCGAACCGGAACCACCGGTGGAACTCGAAAGATACACAGTGGTCGTCAACGAGGTACCGGTCAAGGAACTCCTGTTTGCCCTGGCGCGTGATGCCAGGATCAATGTCGATATTGACCCTGCGATCGATGGCGTGGCCACCATCAACGCCGTGGATCAGACCCTGCCCCAGATCCTGGAACGCATCTCCAGACAGGTTGACCTGCGCTATGAATTTGAGGGAGACAACCTGATCATTGACAAGGACGAGGCTTTTCTACGGACGTATGCAATTGACTATGTCAATATCAGCCGTGATACCAGCAGTTCAAATACGATAGCCACCCAGATTACGGCTACCAGCGGGGGCGCTGCCACAAAGACTGCTGGCGGTGGTGGCAATAATTCCACAACGGATGTTACCAGTGTGTCAAACCATCATTTCTGGGAAAGGCTGGTGTTGAACATCGCAGCGATCCTGGGAGAAAGCAGCACCGGCGCAGGTGGTGGTTCAATCCCGATTACGGACTCGGTTATCCCTAACCCGGAATCCGGCATCCTCACGGTACGGGCTACCAAGGCACAACATCGGCTGATTCAGGAATTTATTGACAGTACACTTGCCAGTGCGAAACGGCAGGTCATGATCCAGGCGACGATCGTAGAGGTAACGCTGAGCGATAAATACCAGGCAGGGATTGACTGGTCATTTCTGAACCAGGCGGGCAAGGCGGGGATTAATATTATATCAACTACCCTGGCCGGCGCCCCCATTGTAGGCGCACTGAGTTCATTTGTTATCAGTGCAGTGGACCCCAATACCAGCAGGGAAGAAAGTCTGACCGCGACCGTCAGCCTGCTGGATGAATTTGGCGATACGAGGGTGTTGTCCAGTCCCCAGATCATGGCGCTGAACAACCAGACCGCCCTGCTCAAGGTCGTTGAAAATTTTGTTTACTTCGAGATTGATGCAGATACGACCACAAGTACACTCGGTGTTACCTTGACTACAGTAGATTCAACCGCGAAGACCGTACCCGTTGGGATCGTCATGGCGGTCACGCCACAGATTGATTCAGGGGATGTGATCACGTTGAATGTCAGGCCCACTGTTTCCAGGGTGGTGGCTACTGTCAATGACCCGAATCCAAATATACCGGCGGGTCTCGAAAATCCGGTGCCACAGATCGCGGTCAAGGAGATGGAATCCATATTGAGGCTGACAAATGGCCAGATCGGGGTCCTGGGCGGACTCATGACGGATGAAACCAGGGACAGGGTTTCCGGGTTGCCCGGTATATCCAAACAGCCCCTGTTTGGCAATCTGTTCAAGACTACAGCAGCCGAATACACAAAAACAGAACTCGTCATATTCCTGCGGCCGCTGATTATCCGTAATCCCGGTGTGGACAGCGATCTCCAGCCCTATAAAACGTTTCTGAGCCCGGAACATTATCAACGTGTCCTTCCTGAAAAGGGAGAAGATGCACTGTGAGTCTGTTAATGGATGCCTTGAAGAAGGCAGAACAGGACAAAAAAAAAGCAGCAGAGCGGCTGAACAGGGTCGAGGCGGATGAACATAAGGAAGAGGGGAAGGCCGGCAGCACAAGGGCAGACAGTATGGATTCTGAAGGGGTTGCGGATACAGGTACCGCAGGAAAAAGTCATTCATTCCGCGATACCGTTTCATTATCACTCCAGCCAATAGAAGAGAACGCGATTGAATCGCCTGTTTCAGGGTCGGAGATTGCCCCGGATACAAATGAGTCAGGCAGCCTGGACTCCGGCAGGGATGAAATACAGGCACGCGATGAGGATATCACTGCTGAGCATGCCTTTTCCCATACACATGAGATAATCACGCCTGGCATCGATACCAACAGGGCCAGGGCTATTCAGGGGCTGAGTACTGCTGTCCCTGCCGCACCCTTTGACGATACGTTTCACGGCGTTCTGTTTAATGATAAGGAGGAGCAGGCGGAGGCCTTCAAGGAGACATTACCGGGGATTCCTGCCGCTGATCTGATTAGGGATATCGGTGGTGGTGAGAACCAGCCAACACCGGTTGCGGCACAGACTGTCTTTTCCGCAAGTGCTTCACCGCGGTCCGGTCAGGCCTTCAAATGGACCGCATTTCTCATGTTCGCCGTGATCGCTGTTCTTGCTTACGCTACGTTAAACTATTTTAATACACCGTTATCAAGAGCCATTCCATCACCAATGGTTGCCAGGGGGATCGAAACGACCATCGTACCTGCCCCGGAGCCTATATCTACGCAAGTCATCGATCCGGGTGCAGTGGCTGCCCCGTCAGTGCCTGTTGACGATCAATCACTGGCTGAGGCAACGGTTTCTGCCGGTGCGGCTGAAACGGCAGCATCGACTGCAACAGCAGCACCGACGGAATCGGCAGCATCGGAAGAAACTACATGGGTAACGGAACAACCTGCCATTGCTGCCGCAACGTTGACTGAACCAGAAGATGCCAAGGCCGTTATACTGGATGAGCCGAAGCTGACGGAACCGGAACAACCCGCTGCTGATATGGATACACCGGCACAGGGGCCGGTCATTGCAGCAGACGAACCACCTGTTGAAGAGACATTACCGGGCAGGATTACTATTGAGCCTGAACTTGTTCATATCAGCAAGACGGTATCGCCGGAGCAGAACAGCAGTACCATTACCCGGGCCTATGCAGCCTACACTGCCGGTCGATATGCAGATGCAGAGGCGGCATACAGGGAAGTACTTGCGGATATGCCTGACAATCGCGATGCCTTGCTTGGCCTGGCTGCCATCGCCATGCAAAGCGGCAGGCAGGAAGCCGCATTTACTCATTACCTGCAGCTGCTTGGTATCAATCCGAATGACAGGGTTGCCATGGCTGCACTGGTGAATCTTTCAGGTAAAACTGACCCGCAAAAAAGTGAGAGTGTGATCAAATCTTTACTTGGGCAGGGACCGGATGATGCCTATTTATACTTCACTCTTGGAAATATATATGCATCACAATCACGCTGGCCTGAAGCGCAACAGTCATTCTTCAATGCCTATCGTCAGGAATCCGGGAATCCGGATTACGCCCTGAATCTTGCCGTCAGTCTTGATCATATCGGCCAATATAAAACGGCGCTGGATTATTATAATGTTGCACTGGGGCTTGCCGATATGACCACGCCAGGGTTTGATGCGACCTCTGTTACAGCGCGTATCCAGGCCTTGACCAACGTTGTGAATCCAGGGCTGTGACCGGGGCTCACAAGAAACATCTTCGTATCGGCGAGATCCTTGTCAGCAAGGGTGTCACCACGCCGGATCAGATTCGAATCGCCCTTACCGAACAAAAGAAGATCAGGGAGCATCTCGGCAAGATCCTGGTCAGGCTCGGTTTTGCCACGGAATCAATTATCCGTGATGTCATCGGCGGCGTTATCGGCCAGGAGACGGTTGATCTCAGAATGGCCGTTGCCGATGCCGAGGCTGTTGCCATGTTGCCGAGGGACCTGGCCCGGCGTCTGCGCGTTGTCCCGTTGACTTATAACAAGGGCCGCAGGGAGCTCACTGTTGCCATGTCGGATATATTTGATGTGGTTGCCCTGGATCAGATCAACACACATCTGGCCGGCACAGCAGATGTTGTGCCGGTCATAGCAGGTGAAGCCGATATAGACAGGGCCATTGATAATTTCTACGGCTTCGTGTTATCTGTCGACGGCATCCTGAATGAGATCGAGACAGGCGAAATTGATTACCAGAGTATGGATGCGGGCAGTGATGAATACAGCCAGCCTGTTGTGCGTCTCGTCAATGCCCTTTTGACGGATGCGGTAAAACGCGGGGCATCTGATATTCACTTCGAACCGGAAGAGGGATTTCTCCGGTTTCGTTACCGGATTGATGGTGTGTTGCGCCAGATACGAAGCCTGCATAAAAATTACTGGTCTGCCATCGCTGTTCGCGTCAAGGTGATGGCAGGTATGGATATTGCCGAGATGCGGGCACCACAGGACGGGAGGATCTCACTTACCCTGTCCGGCCGGCGTATTGATTTTCGGGTCTCTACCCTGCCGACAATCCATGGTGAAAACATTGTCCTGCGCGTGCTGGACAGGCAGAAGGGTATCGTCAGCCTGGAAGAACTGGGTCTCAGGGATGATGCCCTGAACACAGTCAAGCTCATGGTCTCACGCCCGGAAGGGATTATCCTGGTGACCGGACCTACCGGTAGCGGCAAGACGACAACCCTGTATTCAATCCTCGGTTATCTGAATGACGAATCCGTGAATATCATGACCCTGGAAGATCCGGTTGAATATCCTACTACCCTGATTCGACAGACCTCGGCCAGTGAAACTACGAGGCTGGATTTTGCCAATGGTATCCGTTCCATGATGCGGCAGGACCCGGACATTATTCTGGTTGGTGAGATTCGTGATGAAGACACAGCCAGTATGGCATTCCGCGCCGCCATGACCGGTCATCAAGTGTTCTCCACATTGCATACCAATTCCGCATTGGGGGCATTACCGCGCCTGCTGGATATCGGTGTCAAACCGGATATTATCGCCGGCAATATTATCGGGATCATGGCGCAGCGCCTGGTTCGCAAGCTGTGTCCCCGCTGCAAGGTAAAAAGTGATCTGGGGGATGTCGAACGGCACCTGCTTGGACTCAAGATCACTGACAAACAACAGGTCATCTACCGGGCCAAGGGATGTGAAGAATGTGAGAATCAGGGTTACAGCGGCAGGCTGGCAATACTTGAAGTGCTGCAATTTGATGACGATATTGATGAGTTGATAGCACGCCGTGGTACCCAGCGTGATCTGTTACGTATGGCCTTTTCAAAGGGTTTCCGGACACTGGCAGACGTCGGAGCGTATCGCGTCCTGGATGGCACAACCAGTCTGGAAGAGATTTCCCGTGTTGTGGATCTGACTAACAGACTGAAATAAAGGCTGCTGATATGGATTATTTCCGGTACAAGGCAATCGATGAACGGGGACGAATTCATAATGGTCATGTCGAGGCAGTCAATATACCGGACCTTGAAATGCGCCTGCACAAAATGGGCCTTGATCTCGTTAATTATAAAGAGATCAAATCGCCTGGCAGTCATATCACAGGTTCAGGTGTAAAGCGCCGGGATTTAATAACCTTTTGTTTCCACCTTGAACAGACCTCGCGTGCCGGCGTCCCCCTCCTGGACAGTTTGCAGGATCTCCGGGACAGTACCGAAAATCCACGCCTGGCCGAAGTCACCGAAGCGATGGTCGAGGCGATTGGGGGTGGTCAGACAATGTCTGAGGCGATGCGTAATTTCCCGGGTGTGTTCAACAATGTATTTTGCAGTCTTGTCCGTGCCGGTGAACAATCCGGTGAAATTGCCCAGGTCTTCTTTCATCTCGGTGAAAACCTGAAATGGCAGGATGAACAGGCCGCACAAACAAAAAAATTACTGATGTACCCCGCCTTTGTCGGGACGGTCGTTCTTGGGGTGGTTTTTTTTCTTATGACCTATCTTGTGCCCGAGTTATTGCGGTTTGTAAAAACCATGGGACAGGAACTGCCATTGCATACCAAGGCCCTGATCGTGGTGTCGAATGTATTTGTTCACTATTGGTACGTGCTCCTGGCACTACCCGTTATGGTGGTTATCGTTGTCTATACAGGCATCAGGGTCAGTCCTTCTTTCCATCTGAGGTATGATACGTTCAAGTTAAAATTACCAATCGTGGGCCCCATTCTGAAAAAAATCATCCTGACGCGGTTTGTCAGTTTTTTTGCAATCATGTACGCGTCTGGAATTACCATCATTGATTGTATCCGTACCGGTGAGGATATCGCCGGCAACAAGGCCGTTGAAGTTGCCATACGGCAGGTCGGGCAGCAGATCGCCGATGGAGTCAGCCTGAGTAAAAGTTTTGCCTCCACCAGCCTGTTTCCACCCCTGGTGTTGCGCATGATCAATGTCGGTGAAAATACAGGTGCGCTGGAAAATGCATTACTGAACATAAGTTATTTTTATACACGCGATATCAAGGAATCGATTGACAGGTTACAGGCAATGATTGAACCCGGCATGACGATTACGCTGGGTGCGATAGTAGCATGGGTAATGTTTTCGATTCTGGGACCAATCTATGATCTCATCACTAAAGTTAAAATTTGACATTTTCAATCGTCGTGCGGTTTTTCTCAGTGCCGATAAACTTGCAGTTTATCACTGGCACAGGGGTGAACTGGGCACTTCCTATCTGTTTGATATTGACGAACAGGGGCAGGCAAATTTTGAACGCTACCTGCAGGAGACACCGAACACACCGTTATCCATTGTTGTCGATGTTATTGAAGAGGAATATCGCCAGGATACCATCCCTCACGTGTTTGGTTCCGACAGGCGTGCCATCATCGAGCGCAAACAGTTACGGCTATTTCGCAATTCCACATATTGCCATGCTGATATTCAGGACCGGGAGGAAACCGGCCGTAAGGATGACAATGTCCTGTTCATGTCACTATCCAATCCGGGAGTGATCAGGCCGTGGCTAAGGTTAGTGGAAAAATACAAGGTGCCACTGGCCGGGATTTATTCGCTTACATCAGTCATCAGCTCTGTTCTGGAGACATTGCCGGTTCAACCCGTTAATGCCCTGGTGGTCAGTCTGCAAAGTATAAGTGGTTTGCGGCAAACCTATTTCTACAAAAAGAAACTCAGGGTCAGTCGACTCGCGAAGATGCCTCGTTTCGGGACCAGCCCTTACCCGGCCAAGATCGCCAGTGAGGTCGAGAAGATACACCGCTACATGAACAGTATGCGTCTGGTGTCCCATGATGAACCGCTTGATATCTATTTTCTTGCCAATGGTGAATTACTTGATGAGCTGAAAAGTCTGCAAACAGACTCTGCGATGATACGCCATCACATGCTGGATATTGATATACTCGCCAGGGCGGACGGCATGAAACGGACACAGATCACCCCGTTCTGTGACCAGTTTTTCATGCACCATTTTCTGAAACGCAACATGCCCAATTGTTATGCATCCGGGACAGAAACACGCTATTACCAGATGCGCAGGATCCGGCATGTCCTGAATTCAATCAGCATGGCAATGCTGCTGGGTGGTGCAGTTTATAGCGGCATGAACCTCATGGAAATCGTGACACTGAAGCAGGAAAGCGATGCATCGGAGCAAAAGGCAAGCTTCTATACTACCCGTTATGAGATCGCACGTGAACGATTGCCGAAAACACCGGTCGAGGCTGCGGATCTGAAGACGGCTGTGGAATTGGCAAGGACATTAAAGGAGTACAAGGCCACGCCACTGAAAATGCTGGGTGTTCTGAGCAAGGGTCTTGATGTTTTTCCGGGAATAAAACTGGATAGCATAGAATGGACCTCCAGTGTCGATCCGGATGCAATATCAGACCAGGCCTCTGCGACTGCTGATAAGGCTTCAGGAAATACGGATATCCAGGCGGCAGGTTCCTATAAATATTACCAGATTGGTGTGATCAAGGCCCACCTGGAACCGTTTGATGGCAATTACAGGGAGGCCATCGGCACGGTCAATGAGTTTGCGGAGACTCTGCGTAATAACAAGGTCGTTTATGATCTCAGCATTGTCTCATTTCCACTCGATATCAGTTCAGACGCCAGTCTGCAGGGCAATACACGCACCATTGGAAAGGAAGCAAGGTTTACATTACGGGCTGTCATAGGGGTCGCTGATGAAACGGGATGAAATTGACTGGACCATCCTGAAATGGTCTGTAATCAATATCGTGGCATGCCTGTTTATCAGCAGTCTGATAGCG
>MGXK01000123.1:0-6384 GCA_001802375.1 Gammaproteobacteria bacterium RBG_16_51_14 | reverse complement strand
GGCCCAGAGCCAGCAAAGCAGAAGGATGTTCCAGAGTATCAGCCAACGCTATCTCGCCGTTGATGAAGAAGAACGATTGATAAAGCAGTTTTATCATGAGTTTGTTGATTATTACAACAAGGGCATCATCGGCAGGGAGCATCGGCTCAACTGGATCGAGATATTGCGGCAATCCAGTGAACAGACCCAGCTGCCATCACTGAATTATGAAATCACTTCACGCGGGGAATTTACCCCTGAATATGCTATCAATCCTGGTAGATACCGTTTGTTCAGCAGCAGTATGCGTCTTGACCTGGGTCTTCTGCATGAGGTGGATCTTCTGCAGCTGTTCAGGGATCTGGATGAGCAGGCGGAAGGCGCATACTCTGTGTCCGAGTGCACGTTTGACAGAAAAAATCCGGAGATTACTGAAAGCAGGGATACTGCCAATATTACCGTCAAATGTCTCCTCAATTGGTTTACGATCGAACTGGCAAGCGGGGAGAAACTGGATCTGCCATGAAAACCGTCATCGTCCATAAAATGCGGGTTGAAATGTTGTTGATTGCCGTGGCAGCGATACTGATCGCCGGCACTGGCCGTGTTTTTGCGGATGAATTAGGCAGGTTATTTACGACCCCGGCTGAACGCAGCATGCTGGATGAATTAAGAAACGCCGGACCGGAACCGGTGAAAGAACCCGCGATTGTTGAAGAACAGATTGAGGAAATCATGGCGCCGGAAGAGAAGGAAGAGGCCCCGGTTCTCACGGACATGATCAATGTCAGGGGCATGGTCTACAGGAGAAACGGCAGGAATACGGCCTGGGTCAATGACAGTAATACCTATGCCGGGGACCTGGAATCCCAGTATATCAAGATCAAACCGGAAGAAATCAGCAGGGATGATGTGCAGATTATCATGCCGGACAATACCACCCGGATTAAACTCAAGGTGGGCCAGAGCTATGAGCCGGTTGAAGAAAAGATTATTGATCTCATCCCAGAAACCGGCGAGACCGCCAATACGGCAGCACAGCAGTAAAATTATCTATCAGGAAGGTGATTTCAGCTCCTGATTACAGCTATCAGTCATGTTTGAAATTTGCCACAGTCAGAAAAATCAGACGGGTGCCGCCCTGCTCGCCTTTATGCTTGTTGTTATTGTGGCTGCTTCTTTTACCCTGGTCAGCAAGCTAAATCAGGCGGCCAGTAGTTCTTACAGGGAACAGGGAACGGCTATTGCGCTGTCACGCGCCAGGGAGGCACTGATTGGTTATGCGATAACATATCCTGATACGCATAATAATTTCGGACCTGGTTATTTGCCTTGTCCTGACTTGGATAATGATGGCGATGCCGAGGGCAGTTGTGCATTGGCAGGGCCTTTAAACCGGACAATAGGCAGATTTCCTTATGAGACTCTGGAAAACGAAGAATTAAGAGATGCGAGTGGAGCAAGGCTTTGGTATGCCCTTTCCGATAATTACAGAAACAATCCGAAACTGGAACCCCTGAACAGTGATACCGCCGGGCAACTGACTTTGGACGGGAACAACGTGGTTGACTTTGTTGCCGTGATTATCGCCCCGGGGGAACCCGTGGGGACACAGAACAGGGACCCTTCCGAGACAAGTATTCTCAACGAAATAACAAACTATCTTGAGGCGGATAACAGTGATCTGGATGTTGATTTCGTGACCTCTGCTGCCGGTGATTTCAACGACAGGGTGATTACAATCACACGCAAGGATTTGATGGCGGCAGTAGAAAAGAGGGTCCTGGGTGAAGTTAGTCACTTTCTTTTGGAATATAAACAAGACCCGGATCACGATGATGGCGCTAATGGAGTTGATCCGGATTGTCCCGTTGGAACACCAGAGTGTGATGACATAGATGCATATCCCTGGCTGACCCCTTTTGCCGATCCGAAGGCCGCAATTGGAATGTTGACGGGGACACACACCGGTGCTGATGATTCAACAATTCTGACTGACAGCTCGCGGGACTTTACTGAATGGGGGGTGTCGGCCGGTGATACTGTACGGAATATTGATGATGGCTCAATGGGAACGGTAACTGCAGTAACGGCAACAACACTGACGATAGGTGGAGGACTTTCGCTGGGGACTGATAATGATTTTGATAGTGATGATAAATATTATGTAAACATTAATTCCTTTGCTGACACGCTCTCAGGAACAGCTACAGGCGGGACCAGCACCACCCTTGTGGATACAAATAAAGATTTCAAAGAACTTGGGATATCGCCTGGTGATATAGTGGATAATTTATCAAATGGTTCCAGCGGTATGGTCGAGTCAGTAGCCAACACCCAGATCACATTTAATTCACTTGCCGGCGTGAATTTCAGCACGGGTGACAATTACCAGATACGTTCCAATGTCGGGGTGGCTAGTGCTGGAAGTAGTGGGATAATTCTAGAGGATACCAATAAGGATTTTGTTGTTATGGGCATCAGGGAAGGTGACTTGGTAGTAAATATTACTGATGGATCGGCAGGGAGAGTGACTGTTGTAAATACGGATACTCTCACACTACGGCAACTCGATTTTGGTATGGAGACTGGGATTGCTACCGGAGGTAGCATCACATCGCTTGTAGACACAACCAGGGACTTTGTTTCACTCAACATAGGAGTAGGTGATACGGTTTTGAATATTTCCGATGGTTCCAGTGGCATAGTCACAGCGGTATCAGCTACCACCCTTACTCTATCTGTATTAACCGGGGGATATAACAACACCTTTGTTTCAGGCCATAGCTACCGGATAAACAGGATGTTTACGCAAGGGGATTACTATGTCATTCCTCGTTACATCACGGACAACACAACCCGGGAAGGATTACTGTCATTTCATGAACCGGGGAAACAGTTCAAGACAGGTTTTACAGTTGACTGGAATATCACGGCTGCAAATGGTGCAACGGTCCCTCCCCCGGTTGTGTCAGCCCCCACGGTGGATCCGCTGTATCCTGCCGCATTGGTCAATCATGTTGAGGGTGCATATGGTACAGTAAGCGTCGATTTTCATGACGGGCAATGTGTCTGGACAGTGGAACAGGGGGCCGAATGCACCGGGATACAGAGTGGTCCCTTCCTGCAAGGTACCGTAACCTCAGGTACAAACAGTCCCTATCTTGTCGATTCGACAAAAAATTTCAACACCGCCGGTATCAAACCCGGCGATGTCATACAGAATTACGATGATACGACGTTCGTTAACTCGGGGATAGCGGATGCGGGTAGTGGTGAATTATTACTGGTGGATACGGACGTTGATTTTTCGCCATTCAATCCCGCCGTACTTTACAATGCTGTCATCACAAGAAATAATGATTTGAATACAATTGGGGTGATAGCCGAGATCATCGCGGGCCCGAACCCCGGTGAGAGCAACACGGTAAGGATCATCGGCGCCCCTGCCGATGCGCCAATCACCTTCAGTGACGACGATACCTGGGAGATCAGGGCCCCACAGAGACTGGTGGTTGCCGTTGTCGTTGCAAATGATACGTTGTTCACCGTACAGACAAATGCGACCCTGCCTGACTTCGATGGTGGTATGGATGAATACTACCGGATACTGACGGCCACCGGTAATACTGCTGGTACGGCAGATGGAGCAACTGCCGGAACATTGCTGGAAGATACAGCAGCTGACTTTGGCAATATAGAGGTTGGCGATATCATTGAAAATACAACTGACGGATCTTTTGGCAGGGTTGCCAGTATCGACAGTACTACCACTTTACGCGCAACGCTTTATCTGCCTACTGACCCAAGCATTACTACAACGACAACTTTTGATGTAGGGGATAGCTACACAATACATTATGACCATGTCGGTACCCGCCGTTATGAATTTGAAATGAAGTATTCGGGGACGCCACGTGGTGCCTACGGGTTGAATGGCCTGAAGAAACGGGACGTATGTATTGGCTACGAGAATGGCGGGACACCGGATTGTTCAGCAGGTGCTACCATAGCCGCTACAGCATTGCCGGCCAACAATGGTGTACCCGCAGTGACTATTACAGACTACCTTGATATTACCGAAAATGTGGCTGCAACGGCCACGGTAACTGTTCCCACTGTTGGGACGGCCATGGGCAGTGTCAAGGTCAGCAACCTGGATTATTATCTATCGGAAACGAATGGTGAAATACCTCGCTGGTTTATCAAAAACAACTGGCATCAACTCACCTATATTGCCTATAGTGAAGGCGATAGTCCGGGAGCAACTGTTGATTGTGCTGAAGGGATTGATTGTCTTGTTCTCAATGGTTTTTCCACTACTAACGACAAGCGTGCCATCCTGATCGCGGCCGGTCAGGTATCAGATACTACGTTGGAACGAGATATCGTCTTGGACAATGATTGTTCTATCATCACCACTCCACCTGGAACAAGGATACAAGATCGATCCAGCGGAAATATAAATGAATATTATGAATCGGACAATTGCGATCGGAATGATGATGTTTTTCAGTGGAGCCCTTTTTCAACTACTTTTAACGATCAGGTCCGGATCGTTGATTTCGTTCCCTAGCTGGATTTCAATCATGGGCAGACCAGACATTCAAAAAGGTTTTACCCTCATTGAACTCGCCATTGTCCTGTTCATTGCGGGGTTGATCCTGGTAGGCGTACTGACGCCACTCGCCACCCAGATCGAGCAGAAGGAACGTCAGAATACGCAGGACGTCCTCAACGATATTGAAGAGGCCTTGTATGGTTTCACCGTAGCCAATGGCCGTTTGCCCTGTCCCGATTGCAGGGACAATACGGGTACCTGTGCAGGAGTGGCTGCCAATGAAATCAATGACGGCCAAGCAGATGAAATTAATGCTCCCCTTGAGTGCGCAACTGCTGAAGGGAATCTGCCATGGGTGGACCTGGCTGTGCCCGAATTTGATATCTGGGGCAGACATTATATCTACCGGGTGGACAAGGATTTTGCTGATGCAACTGATGGTACCGGCTGCGGTACCGCTACGGTGGGGGTTTCCTTCGAACTTTGTTCGGATGGAAACCTGGAGATCAAGGACAGGGGTGATGCTCCTTCCTTATGCCCTACCACGGCCCCCGGCGGTAATACCGTGGCGGACAATGTCCCGGCAGCCGTTATCTCCCAGGGGAAAAAGCAGGATACCGAACAACCAGTCTCCTGTTACGAACAGGAAAATACGAACGGCGATAATATCCTGGTATCCCGCGATTACAGCCAGCATCAAGGCGCCGATCCAACCGATCCGACGGCCAATTATTATTTCGATGATTTGCTGATCTGGATCTCGCCAAATATATTGAAAAACCGGATGGTGGTAACCGGGAAGCTTCCTTGAAGCGAAATGATCCCTTCGGCAGTCTCGACTGAAGGACTGATTTATCCCCGGGCGCTGGTGTTTGTCAATTCAAAACAAACACGACCTGACTGGTTGTTTTTCAGCCCAAGACTATACCCCATCATCTGTGCCTGCCTTGCCGCCTGGTAAAGGCCGATGCCGAGCCCGTTATTCGATTCCAGTGGTTCCAGAAACAACCGGCGCGAGAGGTGTTCGGGTATCATGCTGCCGGTGTCACAAATCGTCATGCTCACATGGTCATTAGCCGCCGATAATGTGACTGTAATCTCGATATCATTTTCGATTTTTGATTTGCTGTTAATGTTTTCAAGCAGATTGTCTATGACACTGTCAAACAGTTCAACCGGGATCAGTGGGCTTCCATTGATATCCGCCTGGAACGTTATGTTGGGTGGATGGTTCCTGCCTTTCAGATCCTGCCACCAGTCTTTCAGATCGGCAGTACTGCTGACCTCGGATTGAGGCGCCTGCAGTTTATCGAGCGCCAGTTGCAACCGCTGCGTCAGATTAGGTAATTGCCTTTCAATTATCTTCTGGGAAACTGATTTGGCACCGTCATTTTTTTCATACTGGAGTATGGATGTGATGGCAAGCAGTGATTGCAAAAGGTTTTTAATGTCGTGCGTGATCCGTGATCCGGTTTCATAAATCGCCTTCAGCTGGGTCTGCCTGGTCAGTTCACGTTCATGTTGCTTGGCCACATAGTAGTTACTGATTAGCTTGACGAGTAATGTGCAGTGTAACAGGAGTGCACCGCCAACCAGACTACGCGCATAGATAGTGATGTTCAGGTTTTCAAAATTCAATTCCGTTCCGTGTGATGTCAATGTTCCCCGTGTCTCATTCAAACCCTGTGTTTGCCATTGCACCCCGGTTATCCATGGCATCGCGACGAGTTCCTCCATGGCTGCCTCCAGGAATTCGTCAGCGCCTTGTTTTATCCGGGCAAGTTCCGACAGTTCAGACAACCAGTGTTCGAACGGTGTGCCGATGTTGAGCAGGGAGTGTGTCC
>MGXK01000122.1:2663-12758 GCA_001802375.1 Gammaproteobacteria bacterium RBG_16_51_14 | reverse complement strand
TTTCCCGGCCGTGGCGGGAGGATAGGTATTCCGGTTTTTCCTGCGTGTGATCGCACGTATCAGGTCTGGAATCATTGTCACCGTAGATGGCAAAATCTACGGTGACAATAACCTGAGTCAGGGACTGTGCTTTACCAGTTAAAGACCGTATCCAGCTCCTTGTCCGTCACCCCGAATACCACGTTATGAGGTGGGAGTGGTTCCGTTTTAAAGTAGTCAGGCAGACGATCATGGGCTGATGTAAAGCCTGCTGCTATGTTAAAGTTCCTCTCGGTTGTCAGCACACTTTTCCCAAGCGCCGTAACATCATCCGCAGTCAAACTTAACCCGTGTAAGGAATTGATAATATCGATCAGGGCCTGAAAGGTTTCAGGCTGATCCAGGAGAGGGAATGCAATAAACAGGCACATTCCAGTGGAATCAATGGCAGCGGTCGCTATCTGCAGATTCCTGGAAAGTTCAACCTGGCCGGCTGGTCCTAAAGGATCAACTTTTCCACCGACTGCCAGGATATTTGCGGTGACCGCATAACCCGCGGTATGGTCGGCTCCCATAGTGCTTGTCGCATAGGTTACGCCGTTGCCCTGCACCGCCCTTGGGTCATAAGCCGGCATGGACTGGCCCTTGACTACGGGGATTCTTACAACGCCATACGCCTTGCCGACACTGGCTGCACCGCCACCCAGAATCCGGCCAAGCGGTGTGCCTTTGCCTACTTCATGGAGTAGATTGATCGCACCTTCCGCATCGCCAAACTCGATAATACCTGCCTCCATTGCGACGCCAATCGCGGCCCCCATTTCAATGGTATCCAGGCCATAATCATCATCCAGTCGATCCATCATGGCGATCGCATCAGGATCGTCAATTTCGCAATGACCACCATGCGCCCACACAGTCTCATATTCAGGCTGCTTGGTCAGGTAATTACCATCCTTGTCATTGTAGATACCTGAACATTTGATAATGCACCCCGTATGACAACTGTGCTCATCCGATCCTCCACGTTCAACTTCCAGTGCGGCGATGGTTTCACCCGAAATTTTGTCTTTGCCTTCAAACCGGCCCCTCTGGAAGTTACGGGTCGGATAGCCACCGGCCTCATTCAGCACGTTGGTCAGTACGTTGGTACCATAAGCACGCAGGCCTTCCCCGGTTACGGGGTGCTTTTTCATCCCGTCGGAAAATATTCTGTTCGCCGCCTTGAAAGCCTCGACATCTTTGGGGGCGATACGCTTGGTACCCGTGTCATCCAGAATAATGACCTTGACACCCTTGGAACCCATGACGGCCCCTGAGCCACCGCGAGCGGCATGCCGGGTTGGTCTTTGTTCTCTATCGGTACAGGCGACGGACGAAACGTGCATCTTCATTTCGCCGGCTGGCCCTATCGAGATAAAGGTTGCCTTTTTATTGTACTGGCCTTTCAGCTTCTCAATCAGGTCATAGTTGCCGAGCATCCTGAGCTCATCGGCGGGCTGAATATTAAATCCGTCTTTATCAATAAATATCTGGAATAGCTTGCCGTCCCCGGGTTGTCCTTCGAATACAATAGCGGCATAACCCAGGCGGGCTATCACCTGCGCGGCCTGACCACCTGCATTGGCTTCCTTGATTCCGCCAGTTAACGGGCTCTTGTAACCGACCGATATCCGGCCTGACATTGAGGCAGAAGTTCCACCCAGCAATCCGGGTGCAAACACGATCTTGTTATCAGGGCCCAGGGGATGGCATGTAGGAGGAACTTCTTTTGCGATAATCGCAGACGTCATGGCACGGCCACCCAGGCCCGCATAATCGCCCAGTGTATCCACTCTTGCTTTAGGACCACCTTTGGCGCCCATATCAATTCTCAAGATTTTATCCATAGGTATTCCTCCACTATGAGGTTTAATCGGTCTTATTGCACTTTCATTTTCGTAACAATCAGCAACAGGTCCTGATCACTATCCCGATCAGGCTAATCTGATCGGTTCAAACCCGGTATTGATACGGGATAGAAATTCGTTTATTGAAACCAAGCATAATATGCATGATTCATACCAAACCCGGTATCGTTATCATGACAAAACAAACAGCACCCGGAAATACGGAAATCCATAGTCAGAACCTTAATTTCACAAAATGGAAACATACCATTTTGTTGTGTTATTAAAAATGGAAAATGTGTTGATTGTAGAAATTAGAGACGAAGTGTTGCAAAAAGCCACAATCTATTCAGATAAAGTAATCATAATCATGCATTACTTAGATTAATTCTAACTATAATTGATACAGATCAAAAGGATGTTTGTAAAAAGATCAGAAGATGAGTGATTCGAAACCAAAATATAGTATGTCTGATAGATAAATTTAGTAATACCGTTATAACGTTTGGAACTCCATGCGAAGGCTGATCCCGGATGGCATCGTTTACTGAATTAACGAAAACTGCAATACCTTCCAATGCAATCGCAACTTCAGGTTCAGTTGCTGATGCCTGGGAGCATTTCGTTGGCACAGGAGAATTTAATAAAAATTACCCTCGTCCGGTAATAGCAACGTGCTGGCAACGTTGCAAACAGCTCGGCATTAATCCGCATGAAGAACGGGCCCGCTCAGTCCTGCTGCCTGAAGAGATTGAAGCAAAATTACACAATGACAATCTTGGCCTGGCTGGAAAGACGGTACTTGATCGCATGGCACAGACAGTAGCAGGTACCAGTCACGTCATCGTGATGGCTGACTCCTCAGGAAGAATACTGTATTCAGTCGGCCATCGTCAGATTCAGTCTCGTCTTGAAGAAATCAATTTCAGGCCTGGGAGTGAATGGGCAGAAGATGTAGTTGGTCCTAACGGAGTTGGCACACCGCTTGCGCTGGGTCGACCGGAACTTGTTCTGGGGTCTGAACATTATTGTCAGGGTTGGCAGCCCTGGGTCTGTTATGGTTCGCCAATTCAAAATCCGGGTGATCAGTCGATCCTGGGTTGTATAGATATTACGGGCCCGGCAAAAAATATTCAGGCAGAAGCAATGGCCCTGGCCGTTTCAATCGCTCATTCAGTTGAATCCAGTCTGTCTATTATCCAGTTACAGCGGCGTGAAATATTGCGAAACAGCTATATCGACATGCAAATGCGCTGGCCAAATGATGCCTTGCTGGTACTGGATGAAACCGGATATATCATTGATGCAAATTCACATGCATGTGTCCTGCTTGATCTTTCTGCACCAGTAAGGCAGAACATCGCGTTTAGTCGAATATTTCCGGACCTCTGGATCAGTGTAAAGGCCTGTCTGCGTGATGGATCTGAAAAAGTGTGTGAAATCAGGTTGCAAAATCCGGTTATGAATTTTGCACAATGTAATATCAGGCCTGTCAAGCACAAGGGAGAACGTCTGGGTTGCACAATCATCTTTCCCTCCGGCAGACAGACCAGTGGGCAATCTAAAAACAAAGCCAGGCAGTATAAAAAACAGATAAACACTGCAGATTATACATTCGAACATATCCTGGGTAATTCTCCTGCATTCAGGGAAGTAATACGTATGGCAAGGATTGCTGCACAAGACGAGTTAAATAACAGTGTTCTCCTGATTGGCGAGACCGGGACAGGAAAAGAACTGATTGCACATGCTATCCATGCAGAAGGCCTGAGACTGGGAGAACCTTTCATCGCGATTAATTGCGGTGCGTTACCGAGAGATTTGATTGAAAGTGAACTATTTGGTTATGTACCGGGTGCCTTCACGGGTGCCAGACGCGAAGGATCGGCAGGGAAGTTTGAATCCGCAGATAATGGCACACTGTTTCTTGATGAGATCGATTCGCTTGATCCCGACCTGCAGGTAAAATTCCTGCGTGTGCTTGATGACATGAAGGTCACTCGTCTTGGCAGTATATATCCTGTATCGGTAGATGTACGTATTATTGCTGCAAGTAGTACCAGACTATGGCAGGCGGTAGAGGAAGGGCGGTTTCGGCCCGATCTTTTTCATCGTTTGAATGTCATGGAAATCCAGATTCCACCCCTCAGGGAACGCGGTGAGGATATTCTGGATCTGCTTGAATATTTTCTGGCAGAAACCTGTGCCCGCGCAGGCCGGAATGAACTTACGCTATCACCACAGATTCTGGATCAGCTTATGAATTATCATTGGCCAGGGAATATCCGTGAATTACGAAATTTGTGTGCACGTTGGATATTAACGGTTAATGGTAATGAAATAACCCTGAATGACCTGCCTGCACAGTTACTGTCTCCTGATGCCGGCAAGCATCAGGCAAAAAGCACTGCATCTGATCTTCGATCCATAAATGATGATTTGATAAAAAAGACACTTGTACAAACTGGCGGCAATATAAGTGAAACGGCGAGAATTCTGGGCATTGACCGCACAACCATATATCGACGCCGCAGGCATTGGCAATCCCCCTGATTATTTCTGTTGCGCCCTGCGACAGGATAAGGTGAATCACTCAACATAATTCCACGCTTCCATGGTAATGGATGGTTCTATTCCAATTCAATTATGAATTTTCCTAACCTGCTGGTAGTACATACTTGGGGAGAGGGTCAGTTTGCCTTAAGATAATAATCAAATTTAATGATAGGAAGAAAATCCTTAATTTCTTGCCTGTCCCTTCTAAAAAATCGTCTGCATTATTGATTATATTGAATATTTCTCTACTTCTTGTCGACTGCCCGGATGGTCAGGTTATCAGGAATTGTGCTTTAGTATATTGCGGTCGTGTTGTCGAACACAGTGTGAGTTGCCACTGGAAAATCGGGTGTTGCGTCAATAATTGGCGGTATGTTGAATTGCATATAAAAGTGATCCACCTGAACCAGTATTGGCATCGAAGATTGACCCACGTATAAACCACATCCTGCAAAACAAGAAGCAGGAGAGAAGGAGTGATCGAAGTGGCGATAGTAAGCAATGACAGCTATCGATTCAAACACTCAACCAAACACAACAAAAAGGAGAAAAACTGGTAAAAACAAATCAGTCCGGGTCATAATCTGGTTCATCCATGCGGGTCAAAATTCAATGCATAATCCGGATCAATTTTGGATGCAAATTAACAGGTACGATCACTTAGGGACCGAGTAAAAACCTCTGCGGTAGTTTTCTCCTGGAGTAGAAGATCACCGTTAGTAATTTTGACCATGGTGTAAAATAACGGTATACTGGTTGTATGGACATCACCACCCGTTACCTGACCCCTCAACTCAGGCGCGACCTGGCGCGGAAGATGGTTTTTGTTGCCGGACCCAGGCAGGTTGGCAAGACAACTCTCGCCCGCAGCCTGCCGAAGGCGGCAGCCGGTTATCTCAACTGGGATGTAAGCGAGCACCGGGAACGCCTGTTACGGCATGAGCTCCCCGTTAGCCAACTGTGGATCTTTGATGAGATACACAAGTACCGTCAGTGGCGTAATTATCTGAAGGGGCTCTACGACAACCGGCGCGCCGGACAGCAGATCCTCGTCACAGGCAGCGGCCGCCTCGATCTCTACCGCTTCGGCGGAGACTCGTTGCAGGGACGTTATCATCTACTCCGGCTGCACCCTTTTTCGGCGGCAGAACTCAAGCTGGGAACGGGGCCACACTTCCTGGATCTGCTGAAACTGGGCGGATTTCCCGAACCGTGGCTATCCGCCAGCGAAACGGAGGCCAGGCGCTGGTCACGCGAATACCGGACGCGGCTGATCCGGGAGGAGGTGGCCACTCTGGAACGCATTCAGGACCTGGGGCATCTGGAACTGATGATCCTGCGTCTGCCGGAGCTGGTGGGATCGCCGCTCTCCATCAATGCACTCAGGGAGGACCTGCAGATCAGCCACAAAACCGCCGCCTCCTGGCTCGCTGTGCTGGAGCGCCTGTATGCGATCTTCAGGCTGGCGCCGTTTGGTTCATCACGCATCCGCGCTGTCCGCAAGGAGCAGAAGCATTATCACTTTGATTGGGCACTGGTGCCGGAAGATGCAGCGCGGTTTGAGAATCTGGTGGCGTGCCACCTGTTGAAGTGGGTGCACTTTCAGCAGGATACGGAAGGGAAGGATATTGAGTTGATGTATTTCCGCGACACTGACGGCCGGGAGGTCGATTTTGTCATCGTGGAGCGGCGTCAACCGAAATTGATCGTCGAATGCAAATGGGCGGACACGGATGTAGACAGGGGTCTGCGTTACCTCAAGGCCAGATTTCCGAAGGCAGAGGCCTGGCAGATATCGGCAACCGGGCGGAAGGATTTTGTGAATGGTGAAGGCATACGGGTTGCCCCGGCGATGCTGCTGCTCACCGGACTTATTTGAATCTCACTGCGCTTACGCACGGGGTTTTGTTCTGCGATAAAGCAGACCCTGAGGATCTTCTGATGTGGATTACCTTTGATTATCTCGCCGGCAATTCGGACGGGAATGCAAACAATCTTATTCCTGCTTAATTTTTTCATGGATTTGATACAAGATAGCTGGCAGGTCCAGTTTGTACGATGTATTTATGATAATCCTGTGCGTCGTTTCCGCTGTTTCCAGCGGTTCCTGTGTGGCGATCTGATAATCCAGCACGTTCGGATCTGCCTCTGAAGCATCAGTTTCCTTCCGGTTACGTTCCATGATACGTTCCCGCAACCTGGTTTCATCGGCTAGTAAATCAAGGATCAGGAACGGGACTCCACATTCAACAGCGATATTGTAAAAAATCAGGCGCTGCTTTCGCTGCAAAAACGCGGCATCAATAATCACCGGATAACCCGCGTTGAGTACAAGCCTTGCCAGTTCAGCAAGCCGTTTATAGGTATTGATGGAACTTGTTTCAGAATAGATACCGGAAGAGACAGCGGATCTGGTTTTGTCATTTTCCCTTAAACCATGCATACGTTTGCGTTCCACATCGGCCCTGATGCGGATGGCACCCCGATTCTCCAGCAGCAGTTGGCTCAACCTTGTTTTGCCACTGCCTGACAGGCCGTGGGTTATAATGAGCGGTGTTCTGACGGGTTGAATATAATCATATGCAAGATTGAGATAACGGCGACAATTCTCCATTTCCTTGTCCTGATCATATTGTGTCATTCCAGGCTGGCTGAGGCGTATACAGGCCACCTTGCTGCGGATCAAGGCGCGGTACACCTGGTAAAAACGCAATAACAACAGGCCATTATAATCACCGGTGATCTGTAAATTGGCGTTTAAAAATCGCTGCGCCAGACTGTTTTGATGATGTGCATCAAGGTCCATGACCAGAAATGCCACTTCGCTCATTACATCAATCCAGCGTAACGCCTGTGAAAACTCGATACTGTCGAAAATTACCAGTTTGTCCATATACAATGCGATATTGCCCAGATGTAGATCTCCATGGCACTCCCGTATACAGCCCGATTGCTTGCGGCTTCTGAATATTCCAGCAGACTGATCCAGTGTTAAATTGGTCCAGGCTTCAAGTTTATCGAGCCGGTTACGGCTTTGCTGGTCGTTTTGAATAAACGGCCTAATTGCTGAATAATTCAACATTACCTGTTGTCGAATACATTCGGGGGAACCGAAATGATTTTGTTCAGTGTCAACAGCAACTGATCCGTGAAATGTGGCGATTTGCATTGCCAGTTCATTGATGTGAGATGTCGCCAGGCATCCGGTATTCACTATCCGGTCCAGTTCGGCTTCTTCCGGAAACTGTACCATTTTGACTGCATATTCAAGTGCCTGTTTATTGCCGCCAATAACCGGATGCTGTTCGCTGCCGGTAACAGGAACTACTGCAATATAGAGATCGGGGGCCAGGCGCCTGTTCAGCCGTATTTCCTCCTCGCAATAGAATTTTCTGCGTTCCAGGCTTGTGAAATCAAGGAAACCAAGGTCAAGCGGTTTTTTGAACTTATAGGCGTAGTGGCCGGTTAACAAAATATATGAGATATGGGTTTCAATGATCCCGAATTTACCTGTCGGATGATCAAACTGTGCCCGATCCCGGATCGTCCGGATCAATTGATAAAGACGGTTACTGTTGGATTCTGTACTTGTACACATCAACAGGTTATTCACGATTTTAAAAAGGCTTATTGCCGGATACGGAGTATCGTTTATAAATCATCTGCCATGATGTTATCGGATTTTACCCTGCCGGTCTTGCCCTGCAGGAAAGGCCGGCAGGGGCATCAGTTACCGGGCACCGTTTTACGTCGGCATGACAGCAAGGACACCGGTTCAGAGGTTCCCTGGCTGGTTCTTGCTGTTTTGGCATTGTACATGGACTGGTCCGCTTTCTTTATCAATTCATTACAGGTATCACCGTCATCAGGAAAAAAACTGATACCGATACTGACATCGATTTCTATTCTAATGCCCATGATAATAAATGGTTGTCTGATGGTATGCGTGATCCGTTTTTTCAGATTGGCTATTTCATCTGGTTCCTTGATTAATTCGACCAGAACGACAAATTCATCCCCCCCGATACGCGCCAGAATATCCATTTCACGCAAGCAGGATTTCATGCGTTGTGAGGCTTCCTTTAGTAACAGATCACCTGCATCATGGCCGTATATGTCGTTGACCGGTTTGAATCTGTCAAGGTCGAGATAAAGTACTGCAATTCTGTCGTGGGAACGTTTTGTACGTTGCAAGGCATGTTCGAACTGTTTGAAGAACAAGCGCCTGTTTGGCAGGCTGGTAAGATCATCTTCAAAGGACATCCGGGAAAGTTGTTTCTCTTGCTGCTTTCTTGCAATAATTCCGGACAATATATCTGATACCGCCTGCAGAAAATGCATTTCAAGCAGTTCCGGTTTGTGCCCATGTTTGACGTAGAGATTCAGCCCACCAAGGACCCTGTCACCAGACAATATGGGGATGATATAATGCCCATGTGGTTTTATCCCTGCGGGCCTGTTTTCATGGTCATCGTCAATACAATCCTTGAATATGCTGCGCCGGTCTTGCGCCGCTTTTCCGCACAGGCACCGGCCAAAGGCAACTTTGTTGCACATCTTCAACAGGCTGTCATCAAAATTCCTGTGGATAGTCAAATGTAACTGTCCAGGATTATCGCGATCAGCAAGAAAGAGACAGCCCTGCTTTTCCAGCGGGAGAAAGGGAACCGACAGGATAATATCAAGGATCTTGTTCAGTAATTCGTCCAATGGAAATGGTTGCAGGGAAATATAGAATATTTCATTGAAAGACTTGTAAATATCTGCAAGGTGCCGGAAAACTGTGATTCGTTCCCTGTTTATTTCTACTTCATTCATCAATCTGCGATAATCCTGTCGCAATTTTACAATTTCCTTCTTCGTTTTTTTCACCTTTTTGGGTGACATGACCAGTTACCGGATGTTATCTCGGAACAAAAACACCGTATGTCGGGCGCGGGGGAATTCAATTTAAAAACCGGGTTCCGGAGGCAGGTATTCTGAAATATTGAAAATGATGGCACTGCCATCCGTCTCGTGAGCTTGTAAACAGTACGGTTCCTGATTAAGGATGGCCCACATAAAAAAAAGACCTGCCGTGATTTCATTGGGATTATGAATATCCGGGCAAGGTCAAAGGGGGGGAGGAATGGAACGAAGTTTTTCCGGTTTTGTCAGGCTTTACCGCCTCCATACGGCTATCAACTTCCGGCAATCTTCACGCCATTCACAATCCATGTTCTTGCAAAGCAGCCGTTCACCGGTCATGAAACAAGGCTCTTCCCTGCGTGATTTCTGAATTGCCCTTACCAGGGCAACTTCAGATCCAGGATACTCAACACCAGCAACGCTGATAATTTTTGTATTCATTAACAGTTCTGAATATTGCATTGTAGAGTTTCCTTTTTTTAGCAATCCAAGCATTTATTGATAAAATTTAGTAAAATTGTGCAGGCGGGGCAACTGGCGACTCGCGTTTTCTCTTGTAGGATTAGTTGCTAAATAATGTAAGGCAAGTACTACATGGGAAAGATGTGGCCGGCAACACACTGGTAGCGGCCCTGTTGGTTTCAGGCAACTGATTGATTTTTAATGTGAAGACGCAACAACAAGAAGATCTTGCTTGATGCCGCACAGGGAGGGAATTCTGCCCCTGTGCACGGATTCCGGAGATAAAAAAACCTGAAGTCAG
>MGXK01000122.1:0-2650 GCA_001802375.1 Gammaproteobacteria bacterium RBG_16_51_14 | reverse complement strand
TAGTTAAATCAGGTTCCGTTAAAACTATATTTGTGTGAACATGTGCCATCTCAAAAAATATATTTTTTATCAGCTGCAAAAACTTTACCTGGAGATTTCCTGTTGTTTACAGGGGTGTTTCTTTCCCGGGTTCGCTTTGTGCAGTTGATGAAGGTGGTTTGTACATACCCGGGTATCAACATAATAGTGTAAGCAAGATCTATGGTCGGCACCTGTTTTACGCTGGAAATACAACCTGAGATCCCGTCGCAATTAGCACGTCTCACGGAACTGGCAAACGACCTGTATTACAGCTGGGATCGTCACTCACGGGGACTGTTTTTTTATCTGGACCGGGATCTCTGGGAAGAGTGCCGACATAATCCGAAATTGTTCTTGCGGCGGGTATCACAACAGCGGCTCGAAGAGGCATCCTCCGATCGTGTATTCCTGGAAGAGTATAATCGTACGCTCGCAAACTATGATACCTACCATAGAGAGATCCTTGGTATCAAACAGGTGCATAAACTGGATCCTGATACGGATCTGGTCGCTTATTTCTGTGCTGAATTCGGGCTTCACGAAAGCCTGCCTGTGTATTCAGGGGGGCTTGGGATTCTGGCGGGTGACTACTGCAAGGCTGCAAGCGACCTCGAGTTTCCTTTTGTCGCAGTTGGATTACTTTATCGCCAGGGCAATCTGACCCAGACTATCGACGATGATGGCAATCAGATAACCCACTATATACCAGTCGATCTCAAGGACCTTCCAATGCAACCGGCACGGAGTGCTGATGGCAAGGAAGTGGTCATTACTATTGACCTGCCACAATCCAGGGTGATTACCAAGGTCTGGCGGGTAAAGGCTGGTCATACCAACCTTTATTTGCTCGATACTGATGTCGATGCGAACAGTCAGACGGATCGAGCCATCACTTATGAGATTTATCCCGGCGATAAGGACATGCGCATTAAACAGGAAATCATCCTTGGAATTGGTGGTGTAAGGGTATTGTCCAGTCTGGGGATAATTCCCAGTGTGTGGCATATCAATGAAGGACACCCTTGTCTGCAGATCGTCGAGCGCTGTCGTGGTCTGGTTGCCCAGGGCATGGAGTTTCCGGTCGCGCTTGAACTGGTAGCATCCAATACAATATTTACCACACATACACCGGTACCGGCTGGCCACGAAGTTTTTGATATTTCCCTGATCCGGCGATATCTGGCCGGGTTCATCCGTGAGCTTGGCATCAGTGAAGAACAGTTTATGGCACTCGGAATGAATCATGATAATTCCGGTTTTAATATGACGACCTTTGCCCTGCGCTGTTCACGTTTTTTTAACGGTGTAAGCCGGATTCACGGGGGGGTGGCGGCAAAGATGGAAAAGGATATCTGGAATGAAATCCCGGTAGATGAAAATCCCATGGGATATGTAACCAATGGTATCCATGTTCCCACTTTTCTTGCCCGGGAGTGGAACAATATCCTCGATGATCCAGGCTGGCACAACGAACTCCTGAATCCCGAGTACTGGATGCGAATCGACGCGATTCCAGATGCTACGTTCTGGAGTATACATCAATCGCTCAAATCCCGGTTGATCAAGGAATGCATCAGGGCAATCACACAACGCTATCGGCGTTACGGATACAGTCAGGCGCAAATTGACAGCCAGACCAGGCTTTTCCGCGAACATGAAGATGTCTTGATCCTCGGTTTTGCACGCCGCTTTGCCACCTATAAACGTGCAACCCTGTTGTTTGAAGATCAGGATCGTCTGCAACGTCTGCTCGATGATCCTGATCGACCGGTTGCCTTTATATTTGCCGGCAAGGCACATCAAAATGATGAACCCGGCAAGCAACTGATCCGGCGTATTCACGAATTCTCTGAACAACCCCGATATCAGGGGAAAATCCTGCTGCTTGAAGGCTATGATATGGCCCTGGCACGCATACTTTTACCCAGTGTGGATGTCTGGCTGAATCTCCCGGAATATCCACAGGAGGCCAGTGGAACCTCCGGCATGAAGGCAGGGATAAATGGGGTCATTAACCTGAGCATTCTGGACGGTTGGTGGGCGGAAGGATATAACGGGGAAAATGGCTGGGGATTACAGCCTCATTTATGTGAAAGCAATCCGGACACACGCCGCAGGCTGGAAGCCGGTGAACTGCTGGATGTCCTGGAATATGAAGTTATTCCGATGTATTTTGACAATAAAAAAGGTTATTCGGAACGCTGGGTCAGAATGGCCAAGGAATCGATGAAATCCATCATTCCTCATTATAATTCGCATCGTATGGTGATGGATTACATCAACAAGTTTTACATACCGGCAATAACCGCCTCACGTAAACTGAAGGAAAACAACAACGCAAACGCAAAGTTGCTGGCTGACTGGAAAAAAACCATTCATAAACAATGGCCAGGACTCTCGATACGGCGCCTCGATGATTCCCCGCATACCATCAAGCAGGGTAAGGAATTGACGATCCGTGTAGGTGTACACCTGAACAAACTGAATAATGATGATGTCCACGTGGAATGCCTGCTGGGTACGGTTAAGGATACAACCGATTTTGAAGTTGTCTCCTGCCATTTATTGAAGCCCGTCGATAATAAACATGATGAAACGATTTATGAAATCAATCTGGTCCCTGAATTAT
>MGXK01000121.1 GCA_001802375.1 Gammaproteobacteria bacterium RBG_16_51_14 | reverse complement strand
CCTACATATATGGACCCACTCCGTTTGCAAGACATTTAATCATTGATGTGAGAGGAAATCATTGCTCTCATATATCCGGCCTGTTTATGGAAGTTTTTTACTTCCTGGCCCCGATGGTTATTTGCGCTCATCCTCCTCATCATCCGTACGGCCTCTTAATGGCCGATGTAGGCGTCAGGTTTTGAATGAGCCGGTCTGATCTATCTCACCATCCGATAATTTGTCTTTAGCAACTGAAGGAAAGGGTTACCTTACATTCATTCGGTGGAATCTAACCGTAGATTCCGTAAAGTTCTATTTTTCCATTCACATGACCACACGATACGTTTCACCTTTCGCCATAATGACCCATGCCATCCGGGCCATTTTATTGGCCACAGCAACGCATGCCTTGTTGTGCCCTCTGCGCGCTAATAGGGCTTGCGCCCATCGACTAAAGCGATCGGTCTTATTCGCCGAGTGACGCAAAACCGCTCGGGCTCCGTGGATAAACAGCATTCTGAGATAGGCATTACCGCGTTTACTGATCCCCAGTAAAACCGACTTGCCGCCGCTCGAATGCTGACCCGGCACCAAGCCTAACCATGCTGAAAAATGACGACCGTTGACAAAATCTTTGCCCTCACCTGCAGCGGCATATATGGCGCTGGCGGTGATAGGCCCAATGCCTAATACCTCATCTAACCGCTGGCACACCTCATTGCCCTGATTGAGGGATTTTATCTGTCGTTCACACTGCTCAAATCGTTGATCGAGAGTCCGTAATTCTTCGAGAAGCTCTGCAAATAACTCTCGGCTGAGAGCGGTTAAACCATTTTCTGCATCTTCCAGTACCCCAGGTAAATCTCTACGCACCGTGGCAACCCCTGTGTTGAGGGTTACACCATATTCCGCTAATAACCCCCGGATCTGGTTCACCAAGGCCGTGCGTTCTTTTTTTATACGCTCGCGCTGACGGTGAAAATTCTGAATATCCTGTTGGGCAACGGATTTAATGGGCACAAAACGCATGTTGGGGCGCTGGGCCGCCTCCACGATAGCTTCAGCATCGTTATAGTCGTTCTTGTTGCCTTTGACATAGGCTTTAACATATTGGGGCGCGATGAGTCTGCCTTGATGCCCCAAGGCGATAAATTCTCTCGCCCAATAATTGGCGCCTCCACAGGCTTCCATCACAATCAAACAAGGCTCAAGTGTTGCCATATATGTCAACACTTGCTTGCGCTTTAACTGCTTCTTTTTGACCAACCGTCCCATTTTGTTAACCGCAACAAGGTGAAAAACTGATTTTGCTATATCAAGGCCAATTGTTGTAATCTTCATGTTGATCCACTCCTCTTCTAAATGGTTGTTATCAACTCCATTTTGGCCCATCGCGAGGCCGTTATGAAGTGGAGTGGGTCCATACCATTATCCATGTAAGCATGCATTGTCACATTGGTTGTTAACCGATGTGTTCATTCCACATTATGTCTTGCCGGTTTGTATGAAATAGATGCTTGTTGCAGGTTGTGGGTGGAGGGTTGTTAACAACTTTCAACTGACCACGGGCAACGGACAGCTCCGTTTGTGGCAGCTTGTGTGGTGTGTGTGGTTAACAACCAACAACTGTCTACGAACAACTGACAAATCTGTTCTTACCCTTGATAAATATCAAAATGGACCAGCAAACCGGTGTTAAGCTATCCGCAACTGCCGAAGAAATGATTGGGCACGCCATCTGCAGATGCCTGAGGATTGATATCTGCTCCGGCATTTCGTTACATCATAAAAACAGTAAAAATTGTGCGTCAGGGCCGGGACTCAGCCCGGATGCACCTTGATTGGAGGGCAAAGGGATTTTTTATGAACACACATCTCGGCACGAGTACTCTGGACAGGTGCTCGCCTCTAATTGCGCAATCTGAATTGCCGCTCACCGTCTGGGCGGTTTTTCCGCCACTGATGTTACTGGTATTGATACCGATGGCCTTCATTGAGCCGCAGTGGTTCCTGCTGATGCTGGTTAAAGATGATCAAAATGGTATTGTTGAACATCTGACGGTGATCCTGCTGTTACCTGGGATTGTGGCCGGTGCAGCAGCATGCATCCATAACCAGGAAGTCATGCAGAACCGGTTGTTGAGATTCTGGGTGTTGCTCTGGACGCTGGCTTGTATCTATTGCGTGGGGGAGGAAATAAGCTGGGGGCAATGGTATTTCGGCTGGGCAACACCTGATTTCATCAACACCCTGAATGACCAGCATGAAACCAATCTCCATAATATGAGTTCATGGTTTGATCAGAAACCAAGGCTCTTGCTTGAAATATGGATATTTTTTGTGGGCTTGATCTTGCCCCTCTGGAACATGGCCAGAAACAGGCTGCCAGCGACCAGGCAACAGTGGCCATACTGGGTCCTGCCTACCATCGTATGTGTTCCCACGGCCGCCCTGTTTACACTCGTCCGTTTTGCAGACTGGGCCACATGGGACATTGTGAAGCAATTTGGCAGCAGCGAATTACGTGAGTATTATATCGCCATATTCATGTCCCTATACCTGCTATCGATTTATTACCGATCCAGGGGCGCGGACAGGCATACCGTAAATACAATTTAATATGGGGATAACAATTCCTGTTTTATAACCGGGTTCTGTTTCAAACACTCAGTTTTTCCTCAAGCGGTTCAGCACTAACGCATTGTATGCTGCTTCTTCTTGCGGGAATTTTTTGGCAATTTCCTTGCCTCTGGAACCATGGAGCCGGTTATACATTTTGTATACATCACATAACAGGCAGTTTCCTTCCTTTTGGGCAATTGTGCCTTGTACTATATCACCGCAAAGCGTTCCGGCGATTGCCCAGCAGCTATGCCCTAATCCCTGTATCGATGCAATGCATTCACCTGATTCAGGTGTTTTAGCACCTCCGCTTTCTCTTCCACAGTTCTTCATTTCCCAGCAGTTTAATAAGGTCATCATATGCTCATCTCGATTGCTTCAGGATAATGTGTATATCGCTCCAAGTATTGTGCCGGATATAGTGGTGTAGCGCCTGTCGAAGATTAATTCTATAGCAGGAATGGTATAAATCAATAAAACAGGCAGTCCGCTTGTTTCCTGCGAGTTGGTCAGCAGGGGGCATACGATGCCTCTATTTATAACAGATCGTCCTGGGGAGGTTGTATAAAATCTCCCATCAGAAAATCGATACCAGCGTGGGCAGCATGGCGCCTTACTTTTATATGATCTGCCGGTACGTATCACCGTCAGTGATGATCAGATGTGCGATTTGCCTGATAACAACAAGAAACTGAGGGCAATTTCAAATTCGTGTTTTCAGGACCCTGCCCACGGCCCGGTACCGGTCCTGAACCTGGCACGTGTTTTTGGTACCGGGGGCCTGTGCCTTGATTCCCTGTATTGAACGCCGGGTCTAGGCCGACGCTTCCTTGAAGGCGCGCAGGATGGTATTGATGCGCGTTTGGTAGCCGGGGCCTTGCGCTTTCAACCACTCGAGCACATCTGCATCGATGCGAAGCGAGATCGAAGTCTTGGGTGAAACTGGCTTGAGGCCACGCCGGGCGATCCCCCGGACAATATGCTTCAACGAAGTCTCAGGATGCTCCGCAGACACCGCAACGTTGCGATCGGATGTCGCGCGGACGCGCGACCAATCAGTCCTGGAGGTTTTTGAAGAAAATCGTTTGTTCATGTTTTGTCGCCTTGCGGAAAGAAATAATGCGAATCTGCTGCGGCGTTTCCGTGTGGACAATTGAAACCACCAGTCCTTTCAGAACCCCGAGAGTGACGAATCGCTGCTCCGGATAGTTGAAACGATCGTCTTCGTATGTATAGGTGAAACCATCGAAGACCCCGGGCGCATCGACGAAATCGAAGCCGTGTTGCCGCAGATTCAGCGTGCGTTTTACCTCAGTCCATGAGAACCGCATGGTGCAATTGTATATACATAACGCATATGCGTCAACCTCAGGTCTTTTCCGGCATGGTCTGGGCCTGAATCAGGGGGGAGTATTTCCGCCAGGAAACGAGTCTGAGGAATGAGGTACTTACGCTACGAGGGTTTTGGCGCTCCGCGGTACTTTTTACAGGCCTGAGTAAAGGGTAGCATCCCATTTTCCCTTACTATTCCCGTAGTATTAAGGAGCCAGCCCGCTTAATAGCGCGGGATCGGTTCCCCTGTTTTAGTAAAAAAGGGATGGATTATATGTCAGAATATGTCCAGATAAATCAGGGTAAATATCTTGTTGTATCATTAGGTGTTATTATTCATATTGAGCTGGATACAACCGGATATAAAGACTAAGGCCGGTTTTTTATAGATTGATTACTGGAGAGGTTTATGCGTATAACCCAAATGACCCGAAAAATCGTTGTTTCTGTCGTTATTTTGATGCTATCCGGATGTGCCACGACAGGCGGTTCCACAAATCAGTTCCTGTGTGCCGCCGCCGGTGCCTTGATTGCCGGTGGTGGTGTCGCGGCTGCGGATGGTGATGAGGGTGCGGCCGCTGCCGGTGCGGCTGTTGGCGCGGCACTGGGTTATATTGCCTGCCAGGAGACCGAAGCAGCACCGCCTGCACCCGAACCAGTTGCTGCGCCTGCGCCAGCGCCAGTACCGCAACCGGAACCTGAGAAGGATTCGGATGGTGATGGTGTACTCGATCGCAGTGATGATTGCCCGGATACCCCGAAGGGCACACCGGTGGATGCCCGTGGCTGCCCGGAAATACCTGATCTGCAGGGCGTACACTTTGAATTCGACAAGCATTCAATCACGGCAGAGGGGAAAGCTATCCTGGATTCGGGCGTGCAGATACTTGACCGCAATCCGCATGTACGGGTGGAGATCGTCGGGCACACTGACAGTACCGGATCGGATGACTATAACCAGAAGTTGTCAGAGCGTCGTGCCGATAGCGTACGCGCCTACCTGGAATCGCAGGGGATCAGCAGCAGCCGTATCTCGGCAGAAGGTCGTGGTGAGAGTCAACCGGCTTCGAGCAATGATACGCGCGAGGGACGTGCCCAGAACCGCCGCGTGGAGTTGACTGCCCGCCCGATATAATTGTAGTTAATTCATTGATATCAACGGCACACATCTGTGTGCCGTTTTTTTTGGTTTGAGGCCAGGGAATAAATAAAGGTGCCGGAGTGATTTGCTTTAACCGCTCCGGCCCTACTTATTACAGCCTGAACTTGAATCAAGTTCTCTGACCATTGATTTCATCTGTCAATTCCAATTCATTTTGAGCTTTCGCTCACTCTGCGCGCAATCTCTTAAATACAAATTAATTAAACTTTGGTATGGCATACCCATCTCATCAGCCAGGTCTTTGAAGTAACCGATTGTGGGTTCTTCAAT
>MGXK01000120.1:269-10039 GCA_001802375.1 Gammaproteobacteria bacterium RBG_16_51_14 | reverse complement strand
TTTCGCTCAGGTGTACGACGTTGTCGCCTTTCAGTGCGGAGATTGGTATGAACTGAAGATCAATCCGGTCAAGCCTGGCTGAAAAATCCCTGTACTCATTTTTGATTGCCTTGAAGATAATTTCGCTGTAATCAACCAGGTCCATTTTATTCACGGCAACGATGATATGTTTGATGCCGAGCAAGGAAGAAATAATGCTGTGCCGCCTGGTCTGTGTCTGTACTCCATGGCGTGCGTCGATGAGGATGATGGCCAGATCACAGGTGGAGGCGCCGGTTGCCATGTTTCGGGTGTATTGCTCGTGCCCGGGGGTGTCGGCGATGATAAATTTGCGTCTTGCGGTGGAAAAATAGCGATAGGCGACGTCGATAGTAATGCCCTGTTCCCGTTCCGCCTGCAGGCCATCGACCAGCAAGGCCAGGTCTACCTCGGTTCCCGTCGTGCCTGATTTGACACTGTCTGCCTTGATCGCGGCCAGTTGATCCTCGTAGATCAGCTTGGAATCGTGCAGCAGACGGCCAATCAGGGTGCTTTTGCCGTCATCGACACTGCCGCAGGTCAGGAAACGAAGCAGTTCCTTTTTCTCGTGTTGCGCAAGATAAGCGTTGATGTCGGTGCTGATCAGTTCAGATTGGTGTGACATATCATTAATTACTGGTGCAGTCCTGACTCAGAAATAGCCTTCCCGTTTCTTCTCTTCCATGGAACCGGCCTGATCATAGTCGATTACGCGTCCCTGGCGCTCGGATGTTCTGGTGAGAAGCATCTCCTGGATGATTTCAGGCAGCGTGGTTGCGGTCGATTCGATGGCCCCCGTTAATGGGTAACAGCCCAGGGTGCGGAAACGGACCATCTTCATTTCTACTTTTTCACCCGGTGCCAGCGGCATGCGTTCATCATCCACCATGATCAGGGTGCCATCCCGTTCGACCACCGGACGCTTTCTGGAAAAGTAGAGCGGTACGATCGGTATGTTTTCCAGGTGGATGTATTGCCAGATATCGAGCTCGATCCAGTTCGACAGGGGAAAAACACGGATACTTTCTCCTTTGTCTATTTTTCCGTTGAAAATATTCCACAATTCAGGGCGCTGGTTTTTCGGGTCCCAGCGATGATTTCTGTCGCGAAAGGAGTAGACACGTTCCTTGGCCCGGGATTTTTCTTCATCCCGACGGGCACCGCCGAAGGCAGCGTCAAAACGATATTTTTCCAGCGCCTGTTTGAGGGCATCGGTTTTCATGACATCCGTGTGTTTTTTGCTGCCATGGGTGAACGGCCCGATACCGGCATCCACGCCGGTCTGGTTGATGTAGACAATCAACTCCAGGCCGAGGTCCCGCACACGTTGATCCCGGAATTTAATCATCTCGCGGAATTTCCAGGTGGTGTCCACATGCATCAGCGGAAAGGGCGGTTTGCCCGGATAAAAGGCCTTCATCGCCAGATGCAGCATGACAGCCGAGTCCTTTCCGATGGAGTAAAGCATCACCGGCTTTTCAAATTCTGCCGCTACTTCACGGATGATATGAATGGTTTCGGCTTCCAGTTGCTTTAGGTGTGTCAGATTGTAGGCTGTCATGTGTTATTTGAACTGAAATGGAAATGAGACGTTCAGGTTACTTCTGAAAACGGTTTATTATAATAGCAAATGGGAAGGTTTTCTTGGTGTATTGCTTGCCGTACCAGAGGACAGGTGCAGGTTGCAGAGTAATCTGTCTGTCAGGTTGCCGGAATTGTGGCATACACGTTAATGATCTGTCCCGGTTGTGATCAGGGTCCCGGTCAGGGATTGCCAGTGGTGATGAGATGACAAACCACACTGGTCAGACACGCTGAGGGTTGTAACCATGCAGGCGTGGGTGATTATATGCTGCGCCATTTGCTGCCCGGGAAATCTTCAGACAGGGCGTACCTGAGGATGCCTTGCCGCTGGGGATATTCAATGCGGACCACACGAAATATTCGTAAAGGTTGCCCAGGGGTGGTGGTGATGTTTCGGGATATCCCTGCCTGCATTCCATAAGACTTCATCATGCTCGCCGGTACACATGTCCGCGCTATGCTGGTTGGCGGGGTGAGGCATGTTCGGGGAATTGACATGTCCGGAAGTTGCCGGGACCCGCTTGCGGTTCTGGTAACAGGAAACGGTTGCCGGGATCGGATAGCGCCATTATCCCGTTTTTGCTGTTCAGATATTGACATCAGGAAAATATCGGTTATAGTTCTAGCACTCACTTAATAAGAGTGCTAATAGTTCTTATTAATAATTTTAAAAACAATGGGTTAGGAAGTAAGGAGGTTTATTTCATGAAAATCCGTCCATTACATGATCGAGTTGTTATCAAGCGCCTTGCAGAGGAAAAACCCTCGCCGGGCGGTATTGTCATCCCTGACTCTGCTGCAGAAAAACCGATTCAGGGCAAGGTAATCGCCGTCGGGAAAGGCAAGGTTCTGGAAAACGGCGAAGTCCGTGCGCTGGAATTGAAAAAGGGTGACAAGGTTTTGTTCGGCAAGTATTCCGGCACCGAGGTGAAGATTGATGGTGATGAATACATAGTAATGCGTGAAGACGACATCATGGGTGTCATCGAGTGATCGCCTAATCAAGTCAAGAATTGTATCAGGAGGTAAAAACACATGACTGCAAAAGAAGTAAGATTTTCAGATGACGCCCGTGCCCGTATGGTGGCTGGTGTCAATATTCTGGCTAATGCCGTTAAACAGACGCTTGGTCCCAAGGGACGCAATGTGATCCTGGAAAAGAGTTTCGGTGCCCCGACCGTAACAAAGGACGGTGTATCGGTAGCAAAGGAGATCGAACTGGAAGACAGGTTTGAAAACATGGGTGCCCAGATGGTCAAGGAAGTGGCTTCCAAGACCTCAGATGTCGCTGGTGATGGGACCACGACAGCGACCGTGCTGGCACAGGCCATCGTACGCGAAGGCATGAAGGCGGTTGCTGCAGGATCCAACCCGATGGATATCAAGCGTGGTATCGACAAGGCAGTCAGCGTCGCCGTTGGAGAACTGAATAAATTATCGAAGCCTTGTACAGACAGTAAGGCCGTCGCCCAGGTAGGTGCCATTTCCGCCAATGCCGATGAGGCCATCGGCAAGATCATTGCCGAGGCGATGGAAAAGGTTGGCAAGGAAGGTGTCATTACCGTGGAAGAAGGCTCCGGCCTTGAGAATGAACTGGATATCGTTGAAGGTATGCAGTTTGATCGTGGTTATCTGTCACCCTATTTCATTAATACCCAGCAGACCATGAGTGTGGAACTGGAAAGTACCTATATCCTGCTGCACGACAAGAAGATCTCCAATGTCCGTGAGCTGTTACCTATACTGGAAAGCGTTGCCAAGGCTGGTAAGTCCTTACTTATTGTTGCTGAGGATGTGGAAGGGGAAGCCCTTGCCACCCTCGTAGTCAACAATTTGCGTGGCATCGTCAAGGTCGTCGCGGTCAAGGCCCCCGGGTTTGGTGATCGTCGCAAGGCCATGCTGGAGGACATCGCTGCCCTGACGGCGGGTACGGTGATTTCCGAGGAAGTGGGCCTCAGTCTCGAGAAGGCCAAGCTGGATGATCTGGGCAATGCCAAGCGAATCCAGGTCACCAAGGAAAACACGACGATTATCGATGGTGCAGGAAAAACCAAAGACATCGAGGGTCGTATCAAGCAGATCCGTCAGCAGATCGAGGATTCCACCTCGGACTATGATCGCGAGAAGCTTCAGGAGCGGGTTGCCAAGCTTTCAGGCGGCGTTGCCGTTATCAAGGTAGGTGCAGCAACCGAGGTAGAGATGAAGCAAAAGAAGGCCCTTGTTGAAGATGCCCTGCATTCCACCCGTGCCGCCGTTGAAGAAGGTGTTGTCCCCGGTGGTGGCGTTGCCCTGATCAGGGCAATTACTGCTACCAGCAAGACCAAGGGCAGCAATGAAGACCAGCAGGTAGGGGTCAATATCCTGAAGCGTGCGCTGGAAGAACCGTTGCGTCAGATCGTTGCCAATGCAGGTGATGAGGCTTCCGTGGTATTGAACAAGGTTGTCGAAGGCAAGGGTAATTTCGGTTACAACGCCCAGACCGGTGAGTTCGGTGACATGATTGAGATGGGTATCCTTGATCCGACCAAGGTCACGCGTTTTGCCCTGCAAAATGCAGCCTCTGTTGCCGGCCTGCTGTTGACCACAGAGGTAATGATCGCCGAGATCCCCAAGAAGGAATCTGCGGTTTCTCATATGCCTCCTGGTGGTATGGACTATTAAGCACCTGTTACAGTGAGTTTCGGTTGAAAACCCGCCTTATGGCGGGTTTTCTTTATTTGTAAATTGGCAGCAATGTGATTGTGGATCTGACAATCAGGGAGCGAAACAGGATAAGGTAAAGACCGGAAATTACTGTCTTATGCCAGATGAGCTGAGCAGATGCTAACGTTTCATTCAGGGGGTAATCACCGGTACACATGAACCGTACTGATTAATGATGGCAATAAGGTAATCCGGAAGGAAAATTTGCTATCTGTCTTACTGACGTTTCATGGCATCAAAAAAATCCGCGTTATTTTTGGTTGCCTTGAGCCTTTCCAGTAAAAATTCCATTGCGGTGAGATCTTCCATCGGGTGCAGCAGTTTGCGAAGGATCCACATCTTCTGCAATTCGCTTTCGCCTGTCAGTAACTCCTCGCGACGTGTCCCGGAACGGTTGATATTAATCGCCGGATAGACGCGCCTTTCTGATATCGTCCGATCCAGGTGGAGTTCCATATTTCCCGTCCCCTTGAATTCCTCATAGATGACATCATCCATCCTGGATCCGGTATCGATAAGGGCCGTGGCGATAATAGTCAGACTGCCCCCTTCCTCGATGTTACGCGCAGCACCGAAAAAGCGTTTTGGCCGATGCAATGCATTGGCATCGACGCCACCGGTCAGGACCTTGCCTGATGCGGGGACAACGGTGTTATAGGCGCGGGCGAGTCGGGTGATGGAATCAAGCAGGATGACGACATCCTTTTTATGCTCAACCAGACGTTTTGCCCGTTCAATTACCATTTCGGCGACCTGTACATGGCGGCTTGCCGGTTCGTCAAATGTACTCGATATGACTTCGCCCCTGACCGATCGCGTCATCTCGGTCACTTCCTCGGGACGTTCGTCGATAAGCAGGACTATTAAATGGCATTCAGGATGGTTATGCGCTATCGAATGGGCGATACTTTGCAGGATCATGGTTTTACCTGCCTTCGGCGGGGAGACAATAAGACCACGCTGTCCCTTGCCGATGGGTGCAACCAGATCAATGATACGGGGCGTTAAATCTTCTGTACTGCCATTGCCAACCTCAAGTGCAAGACGATCATGTGCAAATAAAGGCGTCAGGTTTTCGAACAGGATTTTATTTTTGGCATTTTCCGGAGGTTCGAAATTGATTTCATTGACTTTCAGCAGTGCGAAATAACGTTCACCATCCTTTGGGGGACGGATTTTTCCTTCAACGTTGTCACCGGTACGCAGGTTGAAGCGCCGGATCTGGCTTGGTGAAACATAAATATCATCAGGACCGGCAAGGTAAGAACTGTCTGCCGAGCGCAGGAAACCGAATCCATCCTGCAGGATCTCCAGAACCCCGGCACCATAGATGTCCTCGCCTTTTTTTGCATGGGCCTTGAGAATTTCAAAAATGACATCCTGTTTACGGTGGCGGGCCAGACCATCCAAACCCAGGGTTTCAGATAGTGTGATAAGTTCAGAGGCGGGTTGTTGTTTCAGTTCAGTAAGGTTCATAGACTCCAGATCAATTTGATGAAATAATGCATAATGTTTGCAGGCGCCTGAACGCACATGCCGAAGCAGATGTAATAAAAAATGTTCTTGAAGGGTTGTTTCGAAAGATTTGAGTTTTGCTTATTGTTTTTTAAAGTAGCATGCTAAATTGATTTCGTCCAGTTAAATATCAAAATCAGACATTACTGTCAATAAATGCTGCAATCTGGGACTTTGAAGCGGCACCGACCTTGGTGGCAGCAACATCACCATCCTTGAAAAGGATCAGGGTGGGGATACCACGGACCGCGTATTTCAGTGGTGTTGTCTGATTTTCATCGATATTGATTTTTGCAACAGTCACCTTGCCCTTGTATTCATCCGCAAGTTCATCGAGGATGGGTGCGATCGTCTTGCAGGGTGCACACCATTCCGCCCAGAAGTCGAGAATGACAGGTTTGTCCGATTTCAATACTTCATCTTCAAATGTGGAGTCTGTAACATAAAGAATATTTTCACTCATTTAATTTCTTGTCCTCGTCAAGTTTGAAATGACTATTTCAACCAAAATGCCGACTGATTGCAAATCGAGCACCGGATCACTGACCTGTCATCTATATGAAACTGCAGAATCTATCTGATGTCGAGTTCAGGCAACTGCCACTGGATACAAGGCTGCACAGGGCCCTTGATGATATTGGATTCAGATATTGTACACCCATCCAGGCAAAAAGCTTACCAATAATCCTGGCAGGGACAGACATCGCAGGCCAGGCACAGACAGGCACAGGAAAAACAGCCGCTTTCCTGCTGGCAACAATGCATTTTCTGTTGAACCGGGAACCGCTGCCTGGCCGCAAACGGCAGCATCCGCGCTGTGTCATTATTTCACCAACCCGCGAGCTTGCCATCCAGCTGCATAAAGATGCCGTGCAGTTGAATAAATATGCCGGACTTGCCCTGGGACT
Organism: Gammaproteobacteria bacterium RBG_16_51_14; assembly: GCA_001802375.1. Lineage (GTDB taxonomy): Bacteria > Pseudomonadota > Gammaproteobacteria > Eutrophobiales > Eutrophobiaceae > RBG-16-51-14. The sequence continues at coordinate 3,311 of MGXK01000120.1, read as the reverse complement.
GGTCTATGGTGGTATCGATTACATAAAACAACGCACTGAACTTGAAAAGGGTGTCGATATCCTGATCGGGACACCGGGACGGCTGATTGATTATTACAGGCAGCATGTTTACGACCTCAAGTCCGTGGAAATCGTCATACTGGATGAGGCGGATCGCATGTTTGACCTAGGGTTTATCAAGGACATCCGCTACATGTTGCGACGTATGCCGAAACCCGAGAAGCGACTCAGCATGCTCTTTTCTGCCACACTTTCCTACCGCGTCCTGGAGCTTGCCTATGAGCATATGAATAATCCGGAACTGATCCGGATCAATCCTGAACAGGTGACCGCAGACAAGGTTACCCAGGTGCTTTATCACGTTTCCAAGGAAGAGAAAATTTCACTGCTGATTGGTTTGCTGCGGCAAATCGACCCGAAGCGGACGATCATTTTTGTGAACACGAAAAGGTCCGCTGATCAAATCTGGGGATACCTTGAAGGCAACGGATTCCACGCTGCCATACTCTCAGGGGATGTTCCGCAGAAGGAAAGACAATCCCTCTTCAAGAAATTTTCCGGGGGTGAACTGCCGATACTGGTGGCAACCGATCTCGCAGCACGCGGGTTACATATACCGGAAGTCAGCCATATATTTAATTATGACCTTCCGCAGAATGCCGAGGATTATGTCCACCGTATCGGTCGTACCGCACGCGCCGGTGCCAGTGGTGATGCGGTCAGTTTTGCCTGTGAGGAATTTGTCTATTCATTGATGGAGATAGAAGAATTTATCGGTTACCAGATACCTTCCGAAAAGGTGACAATGGATTTACTGGTGACACCCGCGCCACCTGTCAGGATGCGCAGGGAAAAACCTTCACAGAAAGGTCAACGTGGCAGGGATAAACGCCCGCAAGGTGCGACGCGCCGGCGGACACGGTCAGGAAAACAGCAGGTCAATCAATAACAACATTCGTTAATCCGCCGCTAATCTTGCCTGCATCCAGGCACCGATATCCCGGATCTCCTCGAGGCAAACCGCGTGTTGCATCCTGTATTCATGCCATGTTACCGGATAGCCGACCAGTTTCAGCATTTCATACGACTGTTTGCCCTGAAAGACGGGGATTACCGGGTCCAGCGTGCCATGGGCCATCATGATCGGTGTTTCTGAATTACTGGTATGTGCTTCCTTGTGCAGGCGTCCCGGCAGGGGCAGATAGGTCGATAATGCCAGTACTCCAGCAAGCCCGCAGGGAAAGCGCAAACCGGTATGCAGGGCAATGGCGCCGCCCTGGGAAAAACCGGCGATGACAATGTGATCAGAAGGGATGCCAAGGGCGATTTCCGCGTCGATATAGTCCGTAAGCAAATGGGAAGACGCCTCGATTGATACCACATCTTCCTGCCGGCACAAATCCGCCGATTTCACGTCATACCATGCGCGCATGGCCATGCCGCCGTTGATGGTGACGGGTCGTACCGGGGCATGGGGAAAGATATAACGGATGCCAAGCTGATCGGGCAGTCCGAGTTCCGGCACAACCGGTTCAAAATCGTGGCCATCGGCCCCCAGCCCGTGCAACCAGATGACCGAAGCCCGGTGTATCCCGGAAGGCCCGATGACGACGGCATCATTGTGAGTCGGCATGGAGTAAATTGTCTTATCCTGTTTAATGAAAGGCACCTATACTCTCACCATAAGAGAGAAATGAATAGAAGTGTCTCCAACCCGTTTTTAGAAGTCGCAATAATTTGATATCCTCAGACAATAATGCAAAAGGACAGCGGGAGGTACCAATGAACTTGAACTACAGGGGCGGCCTGGCCAGGGTCCTGGTCGCCATCATAATTACAATTTTGCTTGCATCCTGTGGCCAGAAGGGTGATCTGTATCTGCCGGGGGATCAGAAGTCTGCATTATCCCGCACCCATATCGATACCTGATCAATAAATGACAGCCTTTACCTATTCCAACGGCCAGCTTTGTGCCGAGGGGGTCCCTGTGACGGAGATTGCATCCCGTTTCGGGACCCCTTGCTATGTCTATTCACGCAACGAAATCGAAAATCAGTGGCGAGCCTATGATCAGGCACTCGCCGAGGTCGATCATCTGGTTTGCTATGCCGTCAAGGCGAATTCCTCCCTGGCCATACTTAATCTACTGGCACGGCTGGGTTCCGGTTTTGACATCGTCTCGGTCGGTGAACTGGAGCGGGTTGTCAGGGCGGGTGGTGAGACGAACAAGGTGGTTTTTTCCGGGGTTGGCAAACGTGTCCCTGAAATGCAACGGGCGCTGGAACTCGGCATAAAGTGTTTTAACATCGAGTCCGTATCCGAACTGGAACGCCTCAACCAGGTCGCCGGAGACATGGGCAGGAAGGCGCCGGTGTCCTTGCGCGTTAATCCGGACGTGGATGCAAAGACGCATCCCTATATCGCCACAGGGCTGAAGGAAAGTAAATTCGGTATCGCCTTTGAAAAGGCATTCGCCGTCTACCGGCAGGCGGCCGCCATGCCGAATATCGACATTCGCGGTATTGATTGTCATATCGGTTCGCAGATCACGACGATGACCCCCTTTATCGATGCCCTGCAACGCATCCTGTGGCTGGTTCAGGAACTGCAATCAGCCGGGATCCAGTTGCAGCATATCGATCTCGGTGGTGGTCTGGGTATCCGTTATAACGAGGAAAACCCGCCTTCCCCCCGTGAATACGCGCAGGCCCTGCTATCTGTCGTCAGTAACAGCTATGAACTGATCATAGAACCCGGCCGTTCCATCGTCGGCAATGCCGGTATGTTGCTGACCCGGGTTGAATATCTCAATATGAACGCACATCGCAATTTTGCCGTCGTCGATGCCGCCATGAATGACCTGCTCCGGCCGGCCCTGTACAAGGTCTGGCATGATATTCTGCCGGTGCAGAAAAAGGGAACGGCAGCGGAGGCCTTGTATGAAATCGTCGGTCCCGTGTGTGAGACCGGGGACTTCCTCGGCAAGGAAAGAAGGCTGGCTCTGCGACCGGGTGATCTGCTCGCGGTGTGTTCTGCCGGGGC
>MGXK01000120.1:0-212 GCA_001802375.1 Gammaproteobacteria bacterium RBG_16_51_14 | reverse complement strand
TCCCGGAGATCATGGTGGATGGCGAGAGGGTATATGAGATACGCCGCCGGGAGACGATTGAGGATTTAATGGCAGGGGAGACGGTGCTGCCTGGTTGAAATATTTTTAGAGATTTGTATCTTTTATTACTGTTTCCCTATAGACATAATCCGTCATACCGGAAACTGCGGAGCGGTTATCCGGTATCCAGGCAACGGTTTGAAATCACTGGA
>MGXK01000119.1:10801-49742 GCA_001802375.1 Gammaproteobacteria bacterium RBG_16_51_14 | reverse complement strand
AAATGGCTTTATATATATTATGCGCAGTACAGACGGGAGTGGTTCAGCCGGAGTTTCGCACCGTGAGCGGCTTTCGCGAGATTCTGGACGAAGCCTTCGTGGGCAATCTGCCCCACCCCCAACACCCTGCAGGCCATCTGCAAATTTACTAATGAGGAAGCGGCCCGGTATTGTCTGGTGAGTCCCGAAACCTACCGGCGATAGAAACGCGACCGGAAACCGAATAAAACCGCCTCACGTAAACTCAGTAGTCTCAGGGCGGTTTTATAATGATTAAAATATTCTATTTAGAACTTGTCTAAGTATAAAAAGTACATTAGGATATTCTTCAGGAAAGTATGAAATTAATGCTTGGCCCCGCCTAGATGTTTACTATTGAAATATTATTTCACATCTATCCCCTTGGCGGGGCATTTTTTATGGATAATAGAATTAAAATCAACAGCTTATAAATACTATTTTATGTATTAAGTAGTTTCATCAGCGGCGTTTTTATTTTTATCACAAAAAGACTGCATATAAGCTACGCCAGGAGCCATCATTACTCTCCAGGCAATCTCTATATTTTCATCAAACTTTGGGTCAAATTCTTCAACCGTCTTTATCATGCTTTCAAGCCAGATTTCATATAAATTTGCAGGGATATTCAACTTTCCTCTGCCATGCATCTCTGCAAGTTCTTTCATCTCATCACTGGGTTCAAGTGTGGCTGAAAAAGACATCATGTAGGTCATTGACTGCTTAAGCATTTCTCTTTGAAGATTCATGAAGGTTTTTTCAAATAGTTCTGCGATACGCGGATCAGAGCCAACAAATATTTCATAGAAGCGTTTATAGAAGCTGTTTGAGTCGGGGATGATTGCCCTTTGAAAACTGTTATTGAAAAGTTTGCGATATGGTTTCATATTGACGTTGATTATATATAAAAAAACATCATAAATATACTCTATATAATTGATTATAAGTGTATTTCTTACATACACATGGATAAGTTTTCATAATTTTACATATTATTATATAGTTTATCAGGCTATGTATTCTTCATTAGTAAGGTTCTATTTCAATAATAGATACAATAGGTTAGCAAAACACCACCCATTAGTGCTTGTCTTATTCCTTTATCATGGATCCATGATTATCCCCCGGGAAATATTTAACGTGGTGTTATTTCATCTGGTATATACAAACCCGGAACCCGCTAACTCGGACAGATAAACAAAGGTTTGTACCGCGATAAAAAATGATGTCAATACAAACTCTCCTGCCCTGCATACCCTGCTACAGTGTGATGTGTTCAAATCGTCGTAGTATTTCTTGTTTCTACAACAAGCAATCAATTGGTTTAACCCGACCTGGTATTGGTACATTACGCCTCTTGATACCAACTATTACAGGGCAAACTAGAGAATATGGCGATTGATAACACATTCATAAGAAGAGAATTTCCGCTTGATGACAACATTGTATATTTAAACCATGCTGGCGTTGCCCCTTGGCCAAAACGGACATCGGATGCAGTCAGACAGTTTGCCGAAGAAAACATACATAAAGGTGCAATACGCTATAAAACATGGATCGAACGCGAATCAGCGTTACGCAACCAGTTACAACGCCTGATCAATTCTCCGTCAACAGATGATATTGCCTTGCTTAAAAACACCTCGGAGGCTTTATCTGTTGTTGCGGGCGGGTTGAACTGGCGACGGGGTGAGAATGTCGTCAGTACAGATGAAGAATTCCCGTCTAATCGCATTCCCTGGCAGGCACAACGAAAATCCGGAGTTGAGTTCAGGGAAATCAACATCTTGCATAGCAATGATCCGGAACTGGATCTGATCAATGCCTGTGACGAGAAAACAAGGGTCCTGACCGTCAGTTCGGTCCAGTACGGTTCAGGAATCCGACTTAACCTGCAACAATTGGGAGATTTTTGCGCCAACAACAATATCCTGTTTTGCATCGATGCTATCCAGAGTGTGGGGGCACATCCACTGGATGTTCAGGCAATCCAGGCGGATTTTGTCATGGCGGATGGTCATAAATGGATGCTGGGACCGGAGGGGATTGCCCTTTTCTACTGTAAATCTCAGACCCGCGCTCAGCTCGAGTTGCGGCAATATGGTTGGCATATGGTGCAGAATGCGGGTGATTATGATACCAAGGATTGGCAGCCAGCTGCCGATGCACATCGGTTTGAGTGCGGCAGTCCTAACATGTTAGGGATACATGCATTATCGGCCAGCCTCTCCTTATTTGAAGAGTTAGGAATGGAATCTATATATAGGAATATACTTAATAATACAACCTATCTTATTGATAAATTAAATAATATTAATGGAATAGAGATTGTAACTCCAGAGGATGAAGAACGACGGGCTGGCATTGTGACTTTTAAAATTGTGGGCCAGGATATCCATGAACTACATGCTTACCTATTAAATAATAATATTATTTGTGCCTGCCGCAGGGCTGGTATCCGGTTTTCCCCACATTTCTATACCAGCAAGGAAAAAATGGACAATGCACTTGAGATAGTTAGTTCATTTATTTGAATATTAACTAGTTTATAGATAATGCACTATTGAATAATTGAAAAAAATTGTGTGTGGTTGCCGACGTGAATTTGTCTTCTTCAACACCGCGTAATTCAGCCATATGACGGGCAACGTAATACACATAGGCTGGTTGATTCTGCTTGCCCCGATAAGGGACTGGTGCCAGATATGGTGAATCCGTTTCTACCAGAATACGGTCGAGTGGTACCTTTTGTGCGACCGACTTCAAATCACCCGCATTCTTGAATGTTATGATGCCGGAAAAGGAAATATAAAAATTCATTTCCATTGCCTGTCTGGCAGTTTTCCAGTCATCGACAAAGCAGTGCATGACACCACCCACAGTATCCGCACCCTCTTCTGTCAGGATCCTTATGACGTCATCCTTGGCCTCCCGTGAGTGGATAATCAGCGGTTTACCCACTTCTTTTGCTGCCCTGATATGGGTGCGGAAACGTTCACGCTGCCACTCCCGATCACCCTGGCTTCGAAAGTAATCCAGTCCCGTTTCCCCGATGCCGACAACATGCCAGTCTAGTGCCAGTTTCACCAGTTGTTCCTTGCTGGGTTCATGTTCTGTTTTTGTATTTGGATGGACACCGACCGAGGCGAAAATTGAAGTATGTTCCTGTGCCAGTGCCAGGATTCCCGGATAACTTTCCAGATCGGTTGAAACACACAGCATATGTCCTACACCCAGTTTTCTGGCCTCCTTAAGTATTGATGTAACCGGTGTTGCAGACTCAAGCAGCTGGATATGACAGTGCGAATCAACCAGTAGTGTCATACTTCACTGTAACAGAAAGGATTTTTTTATAAATGCCAGGGTTAACGGCGACTACATCGTATGTGTATGGCGGTCAGATGACAGGGCCCCGGCGAGTTGTTTTTCAATCTTGTTCCTGGTTGCACCCTTATCGAGTTCACTGAACTGAACACCGATCCCAGCTATTTTGTTCCCCTGTGCCCCTACGGGCGTAATCCAGACGACGCGACCGGCAACAGGAATCTTGTCCTTGCTGTCCGTCAGGGTCAGCAGCATGAAGACTTCATCACCAAGTTTGTATGGCTTGGCCGTCGGTATGAACAGGCCACCATTTTTAATGAACGGCATATATGAGGCATAGAGCGCGCTCTTGTCGCGGATCGTCAGCGATAATATGCCCTGTCTCGGGTCACGGCCAGCTGCCATGTTATTTATTCTCCGTTTGCTATCCCCAGATTAAGCCAGTGCGTCGCCATTTCCTCCAGCAATCCAAGCGAATTGAGATTGAAGGGTCCTGAAACCTGGTGCCAGTTATTTTGTGCCAGATCATGGCTATCTACAAGCTGTTTCAAGTCTAATGTTTTTATCAGGCGTTGCAAGTGGTCAGTCACGTCCTGGTTTGTCAATCTGGATGTTTCTCCAGTCAATTTCAGTCGGACCATGTCGATGATTAATTCAGTCAGCCAGTGCAATGTTTCCGCTGTACCATGCTCCTTCCATCTTTCGGCCACCTTTACGGGATCAGCCTGTTTACGTTGCAATGTCTGAAGATCAGCCAGAACCATCTTTCGACATTCCAGGCCCCCGTCTTCAATTAATGCCTTGGCCTGCAAAGGCACACCACCCGTCAGTGACAGCAATAAAACAGGATCAACCACTGTTTCGCCAAGTTGTTCTGCCAACCACCTGATGGTTTCTGTACTCTTACTGCCATTAAATACCAGACACTGACATCGACTGCGGATTGTTACTGGTAATAAAGCCGGACGGTGACTGAGCAGCAACAGGAGTGACTGGGGAGGGGGTTCCTCCAAAGTCTTGAGTAATGTATTCGCTGCGCTACGGTTCATGGCCTCGGCAGGATTGATAACCGCGATCTTGTATCCACCTGCATGACTTTTTAATGTCATAAATTCAATCAGATCACGCACCTGCTCGACACTTATCTGCTTACTTTTTTCCTCTAGTCCTATCAGGAACAGATCGGGATGATTTCCCGCCTGCCTCAAATGGCATCCCTTGCATGCGCCGCACGGAGATTCCTTGTCACCACGGGATTCACACAGCAAGTCTGCAACGACATGGATAGCGAAATCGTTCAGACCAATCCCGTCCGCTCCGGTCAGAAGCAGTGCATGCGGTAAACGATCATGTTTTATTACATGCTGCAGATGTTGCCACTGGTTCATCTGCCATGGATAAACTGTCAACACAGCCCCTTCTCCTGCAGCACCCTGCTGATCTGTCTCTGTACTTCTTCTACCGTCCCGGATGCATCAATAACACAAATTCTTAACGGTTCGGCCTCTGCCCTGGCCAGATAGGTTGTTCTGGCCCGTTCAAAGAAATGCAGCGTTTCTGACTCAAACCTGTCTGCCTCACTGCGTGTCCCGGCACGATCAAGACCGGTTTTCACGTCAACATCCAGCAAGAGTGTGACATCAGGGCGTAAATCGTTCTGAACCCATTGTTCCAGTATACGGATTTGCTCAAATACTATCCCGCGTCCACCTCCCTGATAGGCAAAGCTTGCATCAGTAAACCGGTCGCATATAACGATATTTCCTTCTGCCAGTGCGGGCAGGATAACCTCCTGCAAATGCTGCGCCCTGGCAGCAAACATGAGTAACAATTCCGCCTCGGCAGACAAATCATGTCGCTGACTATGCAACAGGATTTTTCTGATGGCCTCACCCGCTACGGTTCCCCCTGGTTCACGGGTGAGGATAATCTTTCTGCCCTGTTGTTCCAGCAGGTCAGCTGCGAAACGGGCATGTGTGGTTTTACCAACCCCTTCGATCCCTTCAAGTGTAATAAATATGCCTTTGTTCATGTAGTGATTGGTAATTGGACATTAAGTTACTGGTCATTGGTCATTGGTGTAAGGCACAAATAACGAATTACTGATTACCGGTTACTTTCCCAACTGATATTTAGCAACAGCCCGGTTATGCTCTTCCAGTGTACTGGAAAAATAATGACTGCCATCTCCCATGGATACGAAATACAATGCCGATCCGCCTTCCGGGTGAAGAGCCGCATAGATGGATTCCCTCCCGGCCAGGGCAATCGGCGTAGGCGGGAGGTCTTTATACCGGTAGGTATTGAATGGCGAGTCTATCTCCAGATCCTTATTCATGATATTACCATTATAGGATTTACCCATGGCATAGATGACGGTAGGATCCGTCTGCAGTTTTATCCCTTGCTGCAGACGACGCACAAGTACACCTGCAATTTCCCCGCGCTCATCCACCCTGGCTGTTTCCTTTTCAATGATGGATGCCATGATAAGGGCATCATAGGGTATCTGATACGGCAAATCACTGGCTCGCTGTTGCCACTCTGCCTCCAGAATACGTATTAACAACCGGTTGGAACGGCGCAGGAACTCCACATCGGTAGTGCCGGCTGGAAAATGATACGTATCCGGGGAAAACTGGCCTTCGGCTGCGAGGTCCGGGTAGCCAAGCGCTGCCATGACCTGACCTGAGTCAGATGCGGTAAGCGTATGAACGAGTTGGTTGCAGTTTGTAACAGCCTCCATGACCTGGGTAAATGACCATCCTTCCAGCAAGGTCAGGGTGTATTGCACTACCTTGCCGGCAACAAACTGATCAAGTAACTGCAAAGCTGTCGTCCCGGGCTGTATTTCATATTCACCAGCCTTCAATTTGTTGGCAACACCTTGTCTGCGCCCCGCCACAATCAGGTAAAGAGGCTTGTCCAGCAACCCGTTGGCCGCCAGATCCTCGCTGACAGTACGGAGTGTCATTCCCGTTTCGATGGTATAGATATAGGTATCTGTCAAGTGGACGGGTTGCTGCAATAAGCGCTGCATGTCCTGCCATAACCACCACATTGTGGCCCCCACCAACAGGGTCAGCAAAGCAGCACACCGGAAGATACCATGCTTCATGCCGGGGCAATCAAACCTGCCGAGAGCAAGGCATTCCTGATCTTTCCTGTTCCGGGTCCCGAGTCAAAACGATATTTATCAATCTGTCGCACTGACCAGATACCAATCACGCTGTTGCACAGGAATATTTCTTCTGCCAAGAACATCTCATCCAGTGCCAGTTGCTTGATAACAACAGGCATATCCAGCGCAGGTGCCAGTTCCAGTATATTCGCCCTGGTAACACCGGCGATTCCACATTCAGAAAGGTCCGGGGTCAGTAACTGACCTTGCCGGAAAAGAAAGAGATTACTCATGGTGCCTTCGATAACATGTCCCGTATCATCCAGCATGATACCTTCTGCGATACCCGGATCCGACCATTCCTTGCGTGCCAGTACCTGTTCCAGTCTGTTTAAATGCTTGATACCGGCAAGTTGTTGATTACGCCCAATGCGGGTTCGGCAAATGCGGGAGATAATACCGGGATTACGATTCCCGGATGGGAATTCAGGCCAGGGATAGGAAGCAACAATACGTGTCGTATTGTCCCGCTCAGGAACCCGGTAACCACGCCCGCCCTGCCCACGTGTGACAATAATCTTGATTACAGACGGAGAACTTGCGGAGGATAATTGCCTGACCTCGGATTCAATTACGTCCTTATCGGGACATTCGATTCCCAGTCGTTCACAACCGGATTGCAGCCGCCGGATATGTCCTGACCAACTCAGGGGCTTGTGGTCATGCACCGCAATGGTCTCAAAAATACCATCACCATAATGCAGGCCGCGGTCCTGAACTGAAATCTGTTCACATGAATCACCGTTGATCAGGAATATGGGTGCCATGATGTGAGGTCAATGTGTTCAAATTGCCTGCAGACAAGACAACTTAGGTCATTCTTTTGAAGATTAATGTCCCGTTTGTGCCGCCAAAACCAAATGAATTGGATAAGGAAATACTGATTTTCATCTGTCTTGCTTCATGGGGGACGTAATCCAGATCGCACTCCGGGTCCGGGTTATCGAGATTAATTGTTGGGGGCGCAACCTGATCACGAATAGCCAGAACGGAAAAGATCGCTTCTACCCCACCGGCAGCTCCCAGCATGTGTCCGACCATGGATTTGGTAGAGCTTACTGCAAGTTTGCAGGCATAATTGCCAAACACCTTTTTCACGGCCCTGGTTTCTGCAACGTCACCTGCGGGGGTTGAGGTACCATGTGCATTGATATAATCAATCTGATCCGGTGCGACCCCCGCATTTTTTAATGCATTAGTCATGCAGCTGGCTGCGCCTTGACCATCTTCAGATGGGGCAGTCATGTGGTAGGCATCGCCACTCATTCCAAAGCCGATCAATTCAGCATATAAATTGGCCCCCCGCTGACGTGCATGCTCATACTCTTCAAGAACAACGACGCCTGCACCGTCACTCAATACAAAACCATCCCGGTCTTTGTCCCAGGGGCGGCTGGCGCGTTCTGGTTCCTCATTTCGAGTTGACAGGGTGCGGGCACTGGCAAAACCGGCCAGTCCGGTAGGTGATGTAGCCATCTCAGCCCCGCCCGCAATCATGACATCGGCATCACCATATTCAATGAGTCGTGCGGCATTACCAATATTGTGCGTACCTGTCGTACATGCCGTGGCAATCGCAAAATTCGGACCTTTCATGCCATATTTGATTGATAGATGCCCTGAAATCATGTTGATAATATTACTCGGCACATAGAACGGTGAAATCTTGCGTGGTCCGCCCTCGAGGAATTGTTTGGTGCCCCTTTCAATTCCAGGCAGACCCCCAATCCCGGAACCAACAGCGACACCGATACGGGTTGCATTGGTTTCTGTTATCTCAAGACCGGAATCTTCAACAGCCTGAATCCCGGCTATCATACCGTAATGGATGAATGGATCCATTTTCTTGATATCCTTGTTCGGGATGTATTCAGTAATATCCAGATTCCGGATTGATCCCCCGATGCGGACGGAAAAATTCGAAGTATCAAAATGCATCAGGGGGGCAATACCGCTGACGCCCGCCTGAATATTTTTCCAGGTTTCTGTGGCGTTATTTCCTACAGGCGTCACCATGCCCAGACCAGTGACCACAATTCGACGTTTACCCACAACTGTTTTCCTGTGATAAAAAAGAAAGGCCGCGACTGAGTACCAAACAGCGCGGCCTTTTGGTTCTAGCTTGAAATATTATTCAAGATTTGCGTTTATGAAATCAATTGCCTGCTTCACTGTAGTAATATTCTCTGCCTCTTCATCCGGGATTTCTGTTTTGAATTCTTCCTCCAAAGCCATTACCAGTTCGACAGTATCGAGTGAATCAGCACCCAGGTCATCCACAAAAGATGCCTCAGCAGTCACTTCTTCTTCCTTAACTCCTAATTGTTCTACAACTATTTTTTTAACGCGTTCTTCGACACTACTCATAATGGATATCTCCTCCCTTTCCGATCTACCGACCGGATTGCGTGTGTAAGTTTAGTGAAATGCCAATAACTTTCAACTTAGAAAGTTTCTAATTTGATTTCTATTTCTATAACAAATAGATATGTATTGTTTTTAATGTAATTTTTATTAAAATCAGCCCATATACATACCACCATTAACATTAATCGTTTCACCTGTAATATAGGCTGCTCCCGGTGAGACCAGAAATGATACCACCGCGGCAATCTCGTCAACTTCCCCCAATCTGTTTAGTGCGGTCTGCCGCAACAATGCCGCACGTTGTTCATCAGACAATAGTTTGGTCATATCAGTATCTATGAAACCGGGGGCGACCGCATTGACTGTGATACCTCGCGAACCCACTTCGCGTGCCAGGGACCGGGTGAACCCGATCATACCAGCCTTCGACGCAGAGTAATTTACCTGGCCTGGGTTACCTGACAAGGCAACAACGGAAGCAATATTAACAATCCTGCCGTATCGTGCCTTCATCATATCCCGCAGAAATGTCTTGCTGAGATAAAAAACCGAGTTCAGATTGGTATTGATCACCGACGCCCACTCTTCCTCTTTCATCCGCACTAATAAATTGTCGCGTGTGATGCCCGCGTTATTAACAAGTATTTGCGGGATCTGGTCTGCTGCCCTGAGTTCATCGTCAAGGGTTTCAATCGAGACCGGGTCCGCTACATCAAGTACCAGTGACCTGCCCTGTATTCCCTCTTTTTCAAAACAATGTTCCAGCTTGTTGAGTCCTGATTCTGATATATCGGTACCGATTACAAACGCCCCTTCCTTCCCGAGACGTAGTGCAATCGCATAACCGATCCCGCGACCGGCACCTGTCACCAGTGCGATCTGATTTTCAAGATATTTTGACATTATCTATACCTTTTCCTCAAAATAACCAAGCGCCTTATGCAACGATGTCGTATCAAATACCGGCATGCATTGAAGTCCAGGATCAATACGTTTGTTAAGGCCACATAAAACACGTCCTGGTCCACACTCTATGATTGACCCTACGCCGAGCTTAATCATGGTATGAATCGTATCTGTCCAACGCACCGGCTTATATAATTGTGCCAGCAGGATCGGCAGGATATCCTTGCTTGCGGTATGTGGACTGGCATCCACATTCTGTATAACCGGGATGTTTGCATCTGCAACCGAAATTGACAGTAACCGGGCTGAAAACCGTTGTGCCGCCTCAGTCATCAAGGCACAATGAGACGGGACGCTGACGGGTAATATGACAGAACGTTTTGCCCCCGCTTCCTTCGCCGAGATGACAACCCTCCCTACCGCCTCATGATGGCCGGCGATTACAACCTGCCCCGGTGAATTAAAATTCGCTGCCGAGACAATTTCAGTGCCTGCCGCCGTTTCACACAACCGAATGACATCCATGTCTTCAAGACCAAGTATGGCTGCCATCGCGCCGATTCCGTCAGGGACAGCTTCCTGCATGATCTTGCCCCGATCTGCCACCACTGCAACTGCTGCCGGAAATTCAATCGATCCGGTACATACCAGGGCAGTATATTCCCCCAGACTGTGTCCTGCCAGAAACGCGGCTTTTGCGCCGTTCTTTTCCTGCCAGACGCGCCAAGTAGCCACCCCTGCCGTGAGCATGGCTGGTTGGGTTATTTCAGTCCGGTTCAGGTCTTGCACCGGTCCGTTTTCTATTAATGACCAGAGATCATAGCCAAGTACATCAGATGCCTCTGCAAAGGTTTGTCCTGCGATCGAAAAGTTTTTCACCAGATCGGATAGCATACCCGCAGACTGGGAGCCCTGCCCCGGAAAGACAAAGGCAAGCTTGGTGTTTTTGGTCATTGATGATTGGTGATTCATTGTGAATTCACCTGTTACCAGTAACCAATTACGTCAGTACTTGACGAGTGCAGAACCCCAGGTAAATCCACCACCAAATGCCTCAAGCAATAACATATCTCCTCTTTTAATACGTCCATCCCGGACGGCGATATCCAGTGCCAACGGTACCGACGCTGCCGAGGTATTTCCGTGTTGTGCGATGGTCAAAATAACACGTTCCATGGGCATATCCAGTTTCTTCGCCGTTGCTGCGATGATACGTGTGTTGGCCTGATGGGGAACCAGCCAGTCAATATCCTTTTTTTTCAGGTTGTTTGCCTGCAATGTTTCATCCACTATTCTACCCAGTGTATTCACCGCAACCCTGAAAACCTCATTGCCTTGCATCTGGATATAGGCAGATCCGTTTTTAACACGTTCATAGTTAACAGAAATCCCGGTAGGAACACTCAGCAGGTCGTGATATTTTCCGTCGGCATGCAGATGAGAGGAAAGCACCCCCGGTTTATCACTGCATTCAAGTACAATCGCACCGGCCCCATCCCCAAACAGGACACAGGTGCTTCGATCTGTCCAGTCAAGGATTCTTGACAGCGTTTCAGCCCCCACAACCAACACACATTTGGCCGAACCCGTACGAACAAATTTGTCTGCAATACCCAGGGCATAGATAAATCCCGTACAGACTGCCTGGACATCGAATGCCGCACAGCCATGCACACCAAGACGTTTCTGTAATAAACATGCCGTACTTGGAAATACAACATCCGGCGTGGTTGTGCCAACGATGATTAAATCAATATCCTTTGGTGAAATACCTGCAGATTCAATAGCTTGCCATGCTGCCTTTTCAGCGAGATCACAGGTAGTTTCATCATCTGCGGCAATACGGCGCTCTTCAATGCCGGTTCGTGATCTTATCCAGTCATCTGTCGTGTCAACCATCCTTTCAAGTTCAGCATTGGTCATAACACGTTCTGGCAGGTAACTGCCAGTACCGGCAATTCTCGAATACATCAGATTTTCTTCCTTTCGGTTAGTATTTCTTCCAGTTCTTTGCAGATGCGTTCAGGCACATTTTTTTCTACTTCGACAACCGCCTCTTCAATGGCACTGGCGAAAGCCACCCTGTCGGCACAACCATGGCTTTTAATCACAATACCGCGCAAACCAAGCAGACTTGCCCCGTTATAGCGACGTGGATCAATCTTGCGGCGAACCGCTTTCAGGACAGGCATGCAGATCAAGGATGCAAGCCGGCCATAGAGTGTACCCCTGAATTCTGCTGCGGCGTGGTGTTTCAGAAATTCTGCAATACCCTCACTGGCTTTAAGGGCAATATTCCCTGTAAAACCATCGCAAACAATGACATCCACTTTACCGGTAAAAAGGTCTTTCCCTTCAACAAAACCGACATAATTAAGATGACTTTCAGTCAGTAATGAGGCTGCCTGTTTAACACGATCATTACCCTTTATTTCTTCTGCACCGATATTCAGCAATGCCACTGTCGGATCTTTCTTGTTATGTACTGCGCTGGTCAGTTCCGCCCCCATTACCGCAAACTGGAATAACTGTTCGGAAGTGGATTCGACATTGGCCCCGAGATCAAGCACATGTGTCTGTCCCTCAATACCCGGCATGGTGGCACAGATTGCAGGCCGATCGATGCCCGGTAACATCTTGAGCACATAGCGGGCCGTCACCATCAGGGCACCTGTATTACCGGAACTGACACAGGCCTGTGCCTGTCCACCCTTGACCAGTTCGATGGCGACGCGCATGGAGGAATCTTTTTTAAGGCGTAACACCTGGGAAGGCAAGTCATGCATCTCTACTGTTTCAGAGGCATGATATATCGTCAGATGCTCATTTACTGTCCCGTTATTACTTGCCAGTATATCTTTCAGGACATCTTCCAGGCCTACCAGGATGAGATGCAGATTATCATGCTTTCTGAGGGAATAGAGTGCTGCAGGTACAATCTCGGTGGGACCATGGTCACCACCCATAGCATCAAGGGCAATAGTTACTTTCAAGGTAGCAGCTATCTATAGCATGCTGCCAAAAAAACCCGCAGGATGTGCTTACACACGTTATGAAACGCGCTGTTGCAAATTTTTAATCCTGGGTTTCTTCAACATCAATGGCTTTGCGACCACGATAGTAGCCATCCGGACTTATATGGTGACGGCGGTGCACTTCACCCGTGTTCGGTTCGACTGAGAGCGCCGGATTGATCAGTGCATCGTGTGAACGCCGCATGCCCCGGCGCGAGGTAGATTTCTTGTTCTGTTGCGAGGCCATAGTTTTTTCTCCTGTCCTATTTAATATATTTATGCGGCTTGAGCCTAGCCAATATTGCAAAAGGGCTCTGTATCTGATTTTGATTTACCTTCGCCAGTATATCTGACCCTGGACAATTCCCCGTTGCATGTGTAGTTGAAAATGGCAAAGCCAGGATTAACTCATTTTCAACCAATTCAATTAATGAAAGCGTTTCTTCTGTCAGTATGAGCGGTTCATACTCCGGTGCCAATCGTGTTGCTTCTGCCATGTCGCGGACAATACCGAGACTGACTGTATGATTCACCTCTATTTGCATGGGTTCGAGACAACGCTGACATATCACGTTTACCGTTGCTTTTAGTTCACCGCCAATACAGCATATACCTTTCGTATCCACTGAAAAATCCAGATTGTAAACCAGTTCACCCAGATCATCACTTAACAGCGCCTTCAGGCGTTGAAACTCCTTCATACTGAACTGTCCGTTCAGACATTCGCTATCCCTGGCTAGACACAAAGGCTTGATCAATTGCGACAGGTCTGGACACATCAGGCGGCAAAGTTTATCCATACACCCCTTTACTGTCAAAAAGAAGAGCACTGAATTCATTTAAGCATTTGACTTCACTGCCAATTATTCGATTTAATCACGGGGATATCAGAACAAACCAGACAGGAGAAACCTATTAACCTCACCATTATCCTCGCTTCCTCCTCACCGTTCCGGCGTGAATTGTTAGGACGCCTGGCGATACCATTTACCTGTGAATCCCCTGAAATTGACGAATCTCCAAGAAAGGGAGAAACGCCAGCACAACTGGTTACCAGACTGGCGGAGACCAAGGCCAGAAAAATAGCCAATAACAGAAATAATGCCATCGTCATTGGTTCCGATCAGGTGGCTTTACTGGGGCCTGACATCCTGGGCAAACCAGGAAATCATGAACAGGCGAGGGAGCAACTGGCTCGAATCAGGGGTAAATGTATTGAATTTGTTACCGGGCTCTGTGTCCTGAATACTGCCAGCGGGACAATACAAGCCGATTATGTGCCCTATGCGGTCTATTTCAGGGTGTTGACTGATGATGAAATAGAAAATTATCTGAGAAAGGAACAACCATACCATTGTGCCGGCAGTTTTAAATCAGAACAACTTGGCATCTCTCTGGTATCCAGGATGGAAGGTGGGGATCCGACCGCGCTGATTGGTCTGCCCCTGATCAGGCTCGCGGAGATGCTGCGCAAGGAAGGCATACCGGTTCCCTGAATGTGCCCTGGAAATAGTCCTACCTCAGTTCAAAACTTGTGGTCAATTTTTCAGCTATCTTTGCGCCGATCCGATTTGCGAAGCGATCAAACACGGTCTCCCGTTTGGTAAAATCCACAATATCCTCAGCCCCGATAACTTCGCGGGCGACATAACTTGCACTGCCGAGGGCATCAACCAGACCCAGTTCAAGTGACTGCTCGCCTGTCCAGATTAAACCGGAAAATAATTGGGCATCCTGTTTTAAACGTTCCCCCCTGCCCTTTCTGACGACATCTATAAACTGCTGATGAATTTGAGCCAACATAGTATCTGCGTGAGCGACATCTTCTGCCCGCAGGGGGGAATACGGATCCATGAATCCCTTGTTTTCACCTGCATGGAACAAGCGCCGCTGGATCCCGAGCTTATCAATGGCGTCCACAAAACCGAAACTGGCCATAATGACACCAATTGAGCCCACGATACTGGCCTTGTTAGCATAGATTTTATCCGCGGCAGCAGCAATGTAATAGCCACCCGAGGCACAGATATCACTAATCACGGCGTAGAGTGGTATATCGGGATATTTCTCTCGTAACCTTGCAATTTCATCACTGACGTACCCGGCCTGAACCGGACTGCCGCCGGGACTGTTTATCCTCAATATGACACCGGCTGTATCGTTATTTTCAAAGGCATCTCTCAGGCCGGTGACAATATAATCCGCCCTTGCCTCACTATCCGGGGATATTACACCGTTGATCTCGATCAGGGCGGTATGTTTACCGACAGCAATCGGGCCCGCACCCATATCTCCTGCCAGATAAATCACCAGTAACACAAATAGATACAAGGCCAGCAGGGATTTGAAGAAGACACCCCAACGTCGTGCACGCCTTTGTTCGGCCAGTATTTCCTGCGCCAGCCGGTTTACGACACCTTGTTCAAAAGAATCAGCCGAATTTTGACTTCCCGAGTTTTGGTTCATTATTATGTGATCTGTTTCCATAGGTTTATCAATTATCCGGATGTTCCAGCCATACCGGTAACTCAGCCAGACTATCCAGACAGGTCAGTGGTCTGAATTCTAGCAAACGTCCAGACGGGTGTACTCCATAACTGACTGCAAGAGAAGCTACTTCTGCATTCATTGCCATCTGCAAATCATATTCAGTGTCACCTATCATCAGTGTTCTTTCAGGCGAAACATCAAGCATCTGCATGAGATCCCTGAGCATTTGTGGATGAGGCTTGGAAAAGGTTTCATCTGCGCAACGTGATGCATGAAAATAGTGTCCCAGATTGTTTTCCCTGAGTGATCTGTCAAGACCTCGCCTGCTCTTGCCGGTCGCCACAGCGAGCAGATAGCCTGCATTATACAATGATTCGATTGTTGCCTGTGTCCTGGGAAACAATGGCGTTGACCCTGCTGTTACCATCGGGTAGTAAAGACGATAAAGCCTTGCAAGATCATGTCGCTGACCAACCTCTATTTCCGGATAAAGGGTATCGATTGCTTCCTCCAGACCCAGGCCTATTATTTCGCAGATTTCGACATCATGCCGTTCAGTCAGTCCCAGTTCCTGAATCGCCAGTTGCATTGCAGCTATAATCCCTGACTCCGAATCAGACAACGTGCCATCCCAATCAAACACAAGCAGATTGAATCTGTTAGCCATAGCGATCAGGACCCATAGGTATTCAGGAATACCTGTAAGTCTTCCGGCAATGGTGCCTTGATTTTGATTTCCCGCCCCGAAGAAGGTGATTTAAATTGAATCGAGGAGGCGTGCAGGAACAAACGTGACAGGCCGAAATTTTTCAATCGCCTGTTGAACTCCCTGTCGCCATATTTATCATCACCTGCCAGCGGATGTCCGATGTGCGCAGCATGTACCCGGATCTGGTGGGTACGCCCGGTCAACAGTTCAACGTTTGCCAGGCTTGCTTGTGGATAAAGACGCTCGCACCGGAAACAGGTAATGGCACGCTTGCCATCGTCTCTTACCTGAACCATTCTCTCGCCGGAACGCAGCAGATTCCTGCTCAATGGCTGTTCAACCTTAATCGATGGCTTTTTTAAATGCCCCTTGACGAGGGCTATATAGGATTTGGCCATTTGACCTGATTTGAGCACAGAATGTAGATATCGCAAGTACACGTTGTCCTTGGCAATTAATAAACAGCCGGAGGTGGCACCATCCAGTCGATGGACAAGTTCCAGTGACCTGTCCCCGGGTCTGAGTACCCGGAGTACTTCAATGACGCCAAAACGTCGACCACTACCGCTGTGGACCACAATACCTGATGGTTTGTTCAGCACGATCAGCACATCATCTTCGTAAATAATACTGTCTCTGATCCGCTCCAGCAGGAATAAGGAAGGTGAACCTCCTGGAGCGGTCGTTTCCTGGTACAGGGGGGGTAATCGGACAGTATCCCCCGCTTCCAGCCGGTATGTCTGTTTGATACGGTTGCTGTTTACCCTGACCTCACCCTTTCTCAGCATTTGATAAAGTCTGGACTTTGGAATCCCCTTCATATGGCGCATTAAAAAATTATCAATCCGGCGGCCGGCTTGTTCATTGGTAATAATGATATGTTTTACCTCACTTTTTTTCATTTTTCTTTGCTTCAGATAGCCCTCTGCAATTGCACTGGGTAGTGCAATATTGCTATATTATCAGCTGTAGCCGCAGTAAGTATGACTTGAGGGTGGCCATGCAGAGAAAATGGCCTGAAAACAGCATGGTAACTGCTGTAGCGGGGTGGCGAGACAAACGTGGTGCAGAAGATAAGATACGGTCTGTAAGAACAGTCCGGACGGCGCTTCCACCACCTCCCGATACCAGTGACATGCCTGTGAAAATAGAATGCAATGCCTGATTTTCACAGTTCTGTTCAGACCAACCGGAAGCCCTGTAACACAAATGTCGTGCTGCTGAAACAGTACAAGATAGCACTGAAATAGTGTAACTACAGGCAATTGTACAGGCCAAGGGTTTAACTATTGCTCTACCCTGATTTAATGAGCAATAACTAATGCGCTCCCACCTGCTTTGAGCAGACGGATAAAGAATGAGAGTCGACTGAAACTCGCTACTCCAGCATGGTCGAGCGCAAATTGAAAAGGAACACAGGAAACAATGAAAAGAATGCTGATCAATGCAACTCAGCCGGAAGAGTTGCGTGTGGCGCTAGTGGATGGCCAGCGTCTGTATGATCTTGATATTGAATCAACGCGACGCGAAAAGAAAAAATCCAATATATACAAGGGCCGTATTATTCGCATTGAACCCAGCCTCGAAGCGGCCTTCGTTGACTACGGCGCTGAAAGGCATGGTTTTCTCCCCTTCAAGGAAATCGCCCATTCCTTATTAAAAACCCAGAAGACAGATGATAACCGCGACGGTCGTATTAACATCAAGGAAGACCTGTCTGAAGGGCAGGAATTCATTATTCAGGTTGAGAAAGAGGAAAGAGGTAATAAAGGGGCTGCACTGACCACCTTTATCAGTCTCGCTGGCCGTTACCTGGTTCTGATGCCCAGCAATCCCCGGGCCGGTGGGGTATCCAGACAAATTGAGGGCAGTGACCGGACTGAAGCCCGCGAGGCAATGAGTACACTCGACATCCCTCCTGGAATGGGACTGATCCTGCGGACCGCCGGTGTCGGAAAATCGTCTGAAGAACTGCAATGGGATCTGGACTATCTCATGCAACTGTGGAATTCCATAGCATCCGCTGCAAAAGATCGTCCCGCCCCGTTTCTGATTTACCAGGAAAGCGAGGTCATCATCCGTGCCATTCGTGATTACCTGAGACAGGATATCAGCGAAATCTGGATAGATGACCCGGAGGTCCATAAGCGCGCATATGATTTTATGAAGCAGGTCATGCCCTCTAACCTGGATAAACTCAAGCTATACAAGGACCCGGAACCGCTGTTTACCCGCTATCAGATTGAAAACCAGATTGAATCGGCTTTTTCCAGACATCTCTCTTTGCATTCGGGTGGGGCCTTGATTATCGACCACACGGAAGCGCTGGTCACAATCGATATCAATTCAGCGCGTGCAACCGCAGGCAGCGACATTGAGGAAACCGCGCTGAACACCAACCTCGAAGCAGCTGAGGAAATCGCCAGGCAACTACGATTGCGTGATCTGGGTGGTTTGATTGTCATCGACTTCATAGACATGATGAACTCCCGTAATCAGCGGGTAGTCGAAAATCGTCTGAAAGAAGACTTGCGTCTTGACCGGGCGAGGGTACAGGTCGGGCGCATCTCCCGTTTTGGTTTACTGGAAATGTCGCGACAGCGACTCCGGCCATCACTGGGCGAATCCAGTCATATTCCCTGTCCGCGTTGTGATGGTCAGGGTACGATCCGCGGTGTGGAGTCACTCGCTTTTGCAGTACTGCGCATCATCGAAGAAGAATCAATGAAGGATATGACAGCCAAGGTTGTAGCACGACTACCCGTCGATGCGGCGACGTTTCTGCTCAATGAAAAACGCCAGGTAATCAGGGATATTGAAAATCGGGTTGATGTGGATATTATCCTTATACCTGATCCGTCAATGGAAACTCCACAATACAAGGTGCAGAGGGTACGTTTATCCGAAGCAATGCAAGGTGAACATCAACAGGCCAGTTACCTGTTACCCTATGAAAACAAGGATGCGGATACTGAAGAAGTATCTTCCAGCGTGAAAAAACAAGCTGTTGAAGTGCCCGCTGTCAAACAGATTGTACCTGAATCACCGGCCCCTTCCGGCGGCAGGGACATAGGCAGCATCAAGACAAAAGGATTGATTTCACGCCTGTTTGGCAGCCTGTTTGGTGTCCCCGATGAAAAAAAACAATCTACACAAGTAACCAGCCAGCAGAGTAATTCCCTGCAAAAACAACAATTAGGCCAGGTTCGAAACGAACGTACCGGCGAAATTAACCGGGAGCGTCCAAGACGTGGCAACAGGGAAGGGAATCGTCAGCGGAGAAATAATAACAGATCCGGGCGCGATGATAGTCCCAGGGGGAATCCTGGTAAAAATAGTGAAGCGGGTACTGCAGATTCTGGAACAACGAAAAAAATGCCTTCAGGGCCACGACGTGGCCGCCGCGGTGGGCGTCGGCGTCGTGATGACAATGCACCGCAAAGTAACACCAGGCAGAATACACAGAATTCTCCGGATGATATAGCAACTGATCAGACTGTATCCAAAAGTGATCATACGCGTCAGCAAACGTCTGTTAATGAGAACTCCTCGATAAAGGAAACCATGACTTCAGTTGATCCTGTCATAGCGGACAGCAATACTCGAATCGTTGAACCCAGATCTGATATGGTCACAGCAGGATCTGTTACCTATTCAGATTCCAGACCCCATGCAATTCAAAAGGATACTCATTCAGGCGAAGCCGGGCGTGATGATGAAATCACCCAGATAAATCCAAACTCAGTTCCAGTCCGTAATGACAGCATTGATAATGCAAGTGATGCTGAATTGAAAGAACAGGACAAGGAATAAAAAAGGATGATCAGTGTTCCCGGGTGACATGAAATGTAATTTCCGGCCAGCGCTCCATAATCAGGTTCAGATTAACCATGGAAGGGGCAAGGTAGGTCAGGTGTTCTCCCCCATCAAGGGCAAGATTATCAGAAACCTTGTTGCGAAATTCCCTTAAACGCTTTTCATCATGGCACTCAATCCAGCGTGCTGTCTTGACCGGTATGGTGTCGTAGCCGCAATCAACACCATATTCTTCCTTGAGTCGCCAGGCGACAACGTCGAACTGCAGAATACCGACGGCACCCAGAATCAGGTTATTGCTGTTTAACGGCCTGAAAATCTGGGTCGCCCCTTCTTCCCCCAATTGCACAAGCCCTTTCAACAATGCCTTCATTTTCAACGGGTCCCGTAACTGTACCCGTCGAAACAACTCCGGGGCAAAATGCGGAATACCACTGAATGTAAGTTGCTCACCTTGAGTAAAGGTGTCCCCAACCTGGATTGTACCGTGATTATGCAAGCCGATAATATCACCTGGCCAGGCAGTTTCCGCCTGATCACGGTTACCTGCCATGAAGGTCAATGCATTCGAAATTTGAATATCCCGTCCCAACCTGACATGACGCATTTTCATGCCTTTCTGGTATTGCCCGGAACAGATGCGTAAAAAGGCAATTCGATCCCGGTGAGCAGGATCCATATTTGCCTGGATCTTGAAGACAAACCCGCTGAAACCGGGTTCCCCTGGTTCAACAACACGTTCCTCACAGATTCTTGGCAGTGGTGCAGGCGAATACTGCATTAGACAATCAAGAAATTCCGAAACCCCGAAATTATGCAGTGCCGAGCCAAAGAATACCGGTGTCTGTTTTCCTGCAAGAAAGGAATTGTTATCAAATTCAGGATAAATCCCGTTTACAAGATCCGTCTGTTCCTTTAATTCATCCAGGGCGGGCCCCAGTAGTTCAGCCACTTCCTTACTGTGTACACCATCAATTATCGTACTGTGACGATCACTATTGCCTTTACAATAAAGACGTATTTTATCCTGGCGGAGATGACAGATCCCCCGCAAACGCGCTCCCATTCCAACAGGCCAGGTGATGGGAACACATTGTATATTGAGTTCATGTTCAATCTCGTCCAGTAATACAATGGGATCCTTTCCCTCCCTGTCCAGCTTGTTGATAAAGGTAATGATCGGTGTATTGCGCAGACGACAGACATCCATCAGCTTGATGGTTCTTTCTTCAACCCCTTTGGCGACATCGATCACCATGAGGGCAGAGTCAACTGCGGTCAGGGTCCGGTAAGTATCTTCAGAGAAATCTGCATGTCCCGGGGTATCGAGCAGATTGATTATCCTGTTGTTAAATTCAAACTGCATGACAGAACTGGTGATGGAAATACCCCGTTCTTTTTCCATGGCCATCCAGTCAGAAGTAGCGTGCCTGGATGACTTCCGTGCCTTCACGGTCCCAGCCATCTGGATAGCACCGCCAATAAGCAGCAGTTGTTCTGTTACCGTCGTTTTACCCGCATCCGGATGCGAAATAATCGCGAATGTACGTCGCCTGGCAATCTGCGAATTCAGTTCAGACATGATTCACTCGTAATGGATATTTTCAATACAAATACTGTGTTTTCTTATTGACGTACCATGTTCATCAATTGTTTCATTTCCATAACCGCATTTGTCAGCCCTGTAAACACAGCCCGCGCAATGATGCCATGCCCGATATTCAATTCATGGATGTCGGGAATACCGGCAATGGACTGTACATTCTGGTAATTCAGGCCATGCCCGGCATTGACCTGCAGATTGGCTGCCCTGCCTTGTTGTACACCATGGATAATCCGGCCTAATTCCCTGTTTCGATCCCTGGCATTTTTCGTATCGGCATAATGACCGGTATGGAGTTCTATTACCGGCGCCCCAGCCACAGTCGCAGCAGCAATTTGTTCCGGATCTGCATTAATAAACAATGACACACATATCCCGGCTTCAGTCAGGCGCTGACAGGCGTCCCTGATTCGGGAAAGCTGACCTGATACATCCAGTCCACCTTCTGTAGTTAATTCCTCGCGTCGTTCGGGTACAAGACAACAGAATTCAGGTTTAACACCTTCTGCAAAGGCAAGCATTTCCTCAGTGACAGCCATTTCCAGATTCATGGGTGTCAACATGACCTCTCGCAGTAAATAAACATCACGTTCCTGAATATGTCTGCGATCCTCACGCAAATGAACTGTGATCGAATCTGCCCCCGCCTGTTCCGCTGCCAATGCCGCCTGCACGGGATCCGGGTAACGAACCAGGCGTGATTGCCTCAACGTGGCCACGTGATCAATATTTACGCCGAGCAGGATGGGGTTCATGTTAACTGTCAGTTGGTCTGAAAAAAAGGCGGTATTCTAACCCTAATAGTACACAATTACAGTGGATATATTATCCAAGGATATCCGGATTAATTCATGGTTTCAGCGGCGCGTGGAGGCACCACCCTTTCCAATGGTTGATAAGCCATTGAAATGTGAGACAAAGCAATAATCGCATTTTTGCTTTTACGCATACCCTCCATGGTATGCGCCCTTCGGGCCAGTGCTTGCGCACTGTTCAAAATCGTTGACGAATAACCTCCCTGTAATTCGCCTTCCCGGCATCCCTTCGGGATGTCCAATTTCATTCCCGATGAAATTGTCCAGGCGATTTTGTCGTGGTCTGAAAAATGCAGGGCCCCGGTACCCCCCTGGCTGGGTACGGAATTATTCAGACCACCCTTAAATAATACATCTTCATTTTCGTCAGGATCCGATTTGAACAGTACCGGTAAATGATAGCAAGAGATCAGACGTGCTTCAGGTACTTTAAGGGAACCCCGTATAACACCATGATATGGGAACAGGATAGACATTTCATGGCCTTATCCGGTTTTTAAGGTAGGCCTGATACAGTTCTCTGCTCGCCAGTGGCTTTTCTCCCAGATGCCTGTGCAGAATGCTGCGCATGAGATGTCTGGCCTCACGCAGTGAATCAGTATCTTCCAGATATTCATCCCGGAGTGCCTGCAAGGTTCGGCCTGACAGCTTGAGATGATCAGGGGTGATTGGTTTCAGAGATAACGGACCCAGATCAAACTGGTAATAATATTCCTGATTGCCATCAATGGGTTGACCTGACTGCACATCGTGATCCAGTACAAGTCCATAGCCTAATGATTGCAGCAATCGTTTCTCAAAGATCCGCAATACCGGTTGTTCTGAAAATCCCTTTCCGAGTCTTACCAGAGATTCTTCGTAGGCATCAAACAGTTCCGCATGCGCCTCATGTCGATGCAATAAACGTAATATCAACTCGTTCAGGTAAAACCCGGCCATGACCTGACCTGACAACGGCATCAGTGAGGAGGACTCTGATTCAATGCCTGTTAATGTGAATAATTCACCCTTCCCGGTCCAGGAAATCAATAACCGGCGATAAGGCTGTAATATCCCCTGGGGTACAGCACGTTTCCTTTTAGCTCCCTTGGCAATCAGGCCGACACGTCCATGATCACGCGAGAATACATCCAGCAACAGGCTGGTTTCACGGTAGCTACGCTGGTGCAGGATATAACAGGGATGCAGTGGGATTCTCAAGACCGTCCTAGCAGGTACTAATTTTCATAACCAAATTGTTTCAATGCCTGTTCATTATCATCCCACCTGCGTTTGATCCTGACCCAGGTCTGTAAAAACACCTTGCAGCCAAACATGGATTCCATATCTTTTCTTGCCTGTTCACCCACCGATTTCAATATTTTTCCATTTTCTCCAATCACAATTTTCTTTTGACCCTGGCGTTCAACCCATATCGTCGCATAGATGTGGAGTACTTTATCCCTGTGTCTGAACTGGTCAATGGTGACAGCCAACCGGTAAGGGATTTCATCTCCCAGCTTTCCAGTCAGCTTTTCACGTATGAACTCGGCCGCGAAAAACCGCTCGTTGCGATCTGTTAACTGATTTTCCGGAAACAGGGGATGTGCTATCGGCAGCAATGTTTTGATGGTTTCCTGCAGTTCATCGACATTATCACCTTTGGTCGCCGAGACAGGGAAAACGCCGGCGAATGACATCCTGGATGATATTTCATCTATGAATGGCAACATTGCCCGCTTGTCTTTTAACTTGTCTGCTTTATTCAGCACCAGAATGACTGGTACAGATTTATTGCATATAAGATCCAGTACATATGAGTCCAGTTCATTCCAGACCATGATCTCGATCATGAAAATCAGAACGTCAACATGGGCTATTGAATTAACAGCTTCACGATTCATATACCGGTTAATTGCACGTTGTGGCGATTTTTGCAGGCCTGGCGTATCAACATAGATTACCTGACTTTTATCGTCTGTCTTGATACCCAGCAAGTGCCAGCGTGTAGTCTGTGGCTTGCGTGAAGTGATACTGATCTTCTGACCAAGTATACGGTTGAGCAGCGTCGATTTACCAACGTTAGGACGACCAATTATGGTTACATAACCACAACGATAATCAGGAGACAGAACCATATAACAGACTTGCCCGCTGTGGTTCAGGACAGTAACAATTCAATGGCTTTCTGTGCTGCAGACTGTTCAGCACTGCGCTTGCTCCGGCCACGTGCAATAACGGTTTCCTCGAGCCCGGTTACCTTGCATTCGACGGTAAATTCACGCGCATGTACTTCACCTTCCTCGGCAATGATATCGTATACCGGCAGTGGTTGCTTCCTGGCCTGAAGATATTCCTGAAGCCGGGTCTTCGCGTCCTTGACAAGCGTATCGGGGGTAATACCAGTCAACAAGTCCTGATAGAGATGCAAGACACAGTTGCGGCACATATCGATGCCGGAATCAAGGTAGATAGCACCGAATATGGCCTCGACCGTGTTGGCAAGTATGGAATCACGTCTCCAGCCACCACTTTTCAGTTCTCCGCTGCCCAGCTTTAAATGTCTGCCAAGTTCAATCCCTTTCGCCACTTTGGCAAGTGTATCTTTATTGACAAAAGATGCCCGCAGGCGGGTCAGTTCACCTTCAGATGCTTGCGGGAATTGCCTGTAAAGTGCCTCGGCGATGATAAAGCCCAGTAACGCATCACCGAGGAATTCAAGGCGTTCATTATTGACACAACCTGAACTGCGGTGAGTCAGTGCAGTTTGCAAAAGTTCCAGATTATTGAATTCATAGCCGATGCCTTGTAATAGCTTTTCTATTCAGCACCTCCCCCTATTGCTATGCTTTCATCAACAGCCATCAATAAATAGATATTTTTAAATAGTACATTCCGGGCCTCATATGTTACACGCATTACTCGAGGTTGCCCTTTCTTTTCCGGCTTTTGAATCGTCACCAGTTCTTTCACTGATCTGTCATCAAATCGTTGCACATTATTGAGCTGAACATTTTTCAGAAAAGATTTCTGGATATCCCTGGTGGTGACAAGCAGGTCTGCTGGCTGACTTGCAACAGAATTCATGGCAGTCTTTACTGCGAAATATTCGTTGTATAACGGGAATGCCTTCAATACAAATAGAACAAAACAGGCGAGTACAGCCAGTATGAGTAATATACCAATAAAGGTAATTCCACCTTGTCTTCGTTTTATCAGATTCATAATGCCCCCTTGATAAGTGATAGTTTTATTTCATCATCGTACCAATACGACTGATATCGATCCCGCCGTTTTTTCTGTCCCAATTCATCCAGATCATGAATGCCCTGCCAACCAGATTCTGATCCGGCACGAATCCCCAGAAACGACTGTCCTTACTGTTATCACGATTGTCTCCAAGGACAAAATAATGACCTTCCGGTACAACGGTTTCAAGTCGTTGTGACATTCTGCCCGGATCAATCAGGATCTCATGCTCAATATCATCCAGTAACTCAAGTCGCAGTGATACCCCATTCATCATGATTCCTGCACCTTGCCCCTGATAATGGCCTTTCAGGATTTGCGATACCGGTAAACTGTTTATATACAAGGTCTTATCATAATAAGCAACCTTGTCACCAGGTAATCCGACAATCCGTTTGATAAAAGGAATGCCCGGGTCCTCGGGGTACCGGAATACAACAATATCACCGCGCTCAGGTGTGCCTCTATCTATTATTTTATAGTTCAGTACGGGTAGCCGTATACCGTAATCATATTTATTAACCAGTATAAAATCCCCGATCAGAAGGGTAGGCATCATCGAGGCTGACGGTATTTTAAATGGTTCGACGAGAAAAGAGCGCAGGATCAGGACAATCAGGAATATAGGGAAAAAAGATCGTGCATACTCAACAAAAACGGATTCATGCGAGGCATTTTGCCCTGCCTCACCGCTCCCGGTTGTTCTGGTTGTGGCATTACTTATGCGACGGGGCGCCAGAAACCAGGCATCAATAGCCCATATCAACCCGCTGGCAAATGTCAGGAAAACCAGCAAAGCAGCAAAATCAAAATTCATTTGCCCTTACCTACGTGGAGGATAGCCATAAATGCCGCCTGGGGTATTTCTACTGAACCAAATTGTTTCATGCGTTTTTTTCCTGCCTTTTGTTTCTCCAGCAATTTGCGTTTACGTGTTATATCACCACCATAACACTTGGCAGTGACATTTTTTCTCAGCGCCTTGACGGTCTGCCTGGCCAGGATTTTTGAGCCAATTGCGGCCTGGATGGCCACTTCGAACATCTGTCTGGGAACAAATTCCTTTATTTTTTCCGTTAATTCCCTGCCCCGGTAGTGTGCATGATCATGATGCACAATACAGGACAATGCATCAATATGTTCGTTATTAATCAGAATATCCAGCTTGACCAGTTTTGCCGCTTGAAACCGGACGAAACTGTAATCAAATGATGCATATCCGCGGCTGACTGATTTCAACCGGTCAAAAAAATCCAGAACCACCTCGCTCATTGGCAATTCAAAAGAAAGCGAAATCTGTTTTCCCAGGTATTGTAACTTCTTCTGAACACCGCGTTTCTCAATACACAGCGCAATGACATTACCAAGATATTCTTGCGGTACCAGGATATCGGCACGAATGATTGGTTCACGGATTTCAACAATTTTGTCAACCGGCGGCAGCAAGGCTGGATTGTCGACATAGATTGTCTCGCTACCGGTCGTCACTACCTCATATACAACGGTGGGTGCGGTCGTTATCAAGCACAGATTATATTCCCGTTCCAGCCTCTCCTGAATAATTTCCATATGCAGCAACCCCAGAAAGCCACACCTAAATCCAAAACCGAGGGCCTGGGAAGTTTCCGGTTCATAATGCAAGGAGGCATCATTCAGACGCAGTTTTGCCAGGGCATCACGAAAAGCCTCATAATCACCCGAGTCAACCGGATATAAACCTGCAAAAACATTCGGCTTTATTTTCTGGAATCCAGGTAATGCCTTATCAGCCGGCATATCTGAGTTTGTAAAGGTATCACCAACAGGCGCCCCGTCAATATCCTTGATACTGGCCACAACATAACCGACTTCACCTGTTTCAAGGGCTTTCATTGGTGTGCGTTTGGGCTTGAAAACTCCTACCTGATCAACTTCAAAATCTCTTCCGGTCGACATGACGCGTATTTTCCTGCCTACCTGCATGCGACCATCTACAATTCTAACCAAAGAAACCACTCCCAGATAATTATCGAACCAGGAATCAATTATCAACGCCTTCAGGGGGGCATCCACCTTTCCTTTCGGGGATGGAATATATTTAATCAGTTGTTTCAGCAATTCCGTCATGCCCTTGCCGGTTTTTGCACTGACACGAATGGCGTTGGAAGCATCAAGACCAATGATCTCCTCTATCTCCATAATAACGCGATCAGGATCCGCTGAAGGCAAATCGATTTTATTCAGTACCGGAAGCACCTCCAGATTATGCTCGATAGCGGTCATGCAATTGGCAACACTCTGTGCCTCAACACCCTGTGCGGCATCAACAACAAGTAATGCTCCCTCGCACGCAGCCAATGATCGGGACACTTCATAACTGAAATCCACATGACCTGGTGTATCAATCAGATTCAACTGATATACCTGACCATCTTCTGCCTGGTATTCCAGTGTGACGCTCTGGGATTTTATTGTGATGCCACGTTCACGTTCCAGATCCATTGAATCCAGTACCTGCTCAGACATCTCACGCTGGCTGAGACCACCACAGATCTGGATAAACCGATCAGCCAATGTGGATTTTCCGTGGTCGATATGGGCGATGATCGAGAAGTTTCGAATGTGCTGCATGCTTTCTGCTATGTGGGTAAAGGATCAAACAAGCCGGCCTGGAAAGCGGGCGATTCTAGCCTATCTCTCTCACAACATAAACCACTCATTGATGATAAGGCAGGAGATAATTATGGTAATCCAGGACAAGGCTCCATATCCTTCATGCAGGCATTCACCTGCAGTTCATCCTCTGCCATCATCCTGTTACTTGCTTTTTAACTATTGCTTGTACCGATGGATCCTTCAGTGCATAAATAGGATGTGACTTTTTCTGTATCCAGCGTGAAATGGCAGAGTTCCACCCCGCCTGCTACCAGCACAGGGATACGGGATCCATATTGATCCATCAGTTGCAGATCTTCCCGGATATCGACTGTCCTGATTTCGAAAAAATAATTTGTATTCAATTGCTTGAGATCCTGAAGCATCGCTTTACATGGATAACAATCAAATTTCCCATACAGGATAAATTCCATGTTCAATCAGCATCCTTCAGTTTCAGTGCCAGAAAAATCGGACCACCACTGCGCTGGATTAAAACAGGTATGGATTTCCCCTCGGGCAAACTTTCAACAATCTCATTAAAATGGCCGACATCCTTTACCTTGATATTATTGATCAACAATATAACGTCTCCCTTGATAATACCTGCCTTGGTTGCTGGTCCTTCTGATACGCCGGAAACGATTACTCCATAGTCCTCAATGCCGAGTTCCTTCCGCTGTTGTTCATCAATATCATTTACTGCTATGTTCAATGCATTGGCTATTACTGCTGATGAGCCTGCGCCGGCAATCTTGATTTCCTCTTCACCTGGCAATTCTGCGATTGTAATGCTGACTGTCTGTTCCTTGCCGCGCCGGATGATATCGACCGGAACGGATTTTCCAATCATGCTGTTTCCTACCATGGGAGGCAAATCTGATGAAAAACTCACTTCTTCACCATTGAATCTGATCACAATATCACCCACCTCCAGACCCGCTGCTGTGGCCGGGCTATCCGGTAATACCTTGGCAATCAATGCACCGTGTGGTCGTTCCATTCCAAATGATTCTGCGAGTTCACGGGTGACATCCTGGATCAGGACACCCAGCCAGCCACGGGATACATGGCCTTGATCCCTTATTTGCTGATAGACATTGGTAACAACATTGATAGGCACTGCGAAGGACAGGCCCATAAACCCGCCCGTCCGGCTGTAGATTTGCGAATTAACACCAACCACCTCACCTTGCAGATTGAATAATGGACCACCTGAGTTACCGGGATTGATAGCAACATCGGTTTGAATGAAAGGAACATAATTTTCATTTGGCAGGCTCCGCCCCATTGCACTGACGATTCCCGCAGTTACAGAATGGTCAAATCCGAATGGTGAACCGATAGCCAGCACCCATTCTCCGACTTTAAGATCAGATGAATTACCCAGTTTTACAGTCGGCAGATCACTCCCCTCAACTTTTAAAACAGCAATATCGCTGCGTTCATCGGTTCCGACGAGTTCTGCAATAAATTCACGGCGATCATTCAGGCGGACGATAACTTCATCTGCGTCTTTTACAACATGATTGTTTGTTATGACATAACCGTCACTGGAAATGACAAAACCGGAACCAAGTGAAGAGCGATGTTTAAATGGTTCCATCCCTTCCGGCATTTCATCAAAATATTTCTTGAAAAATTCATAAAATGGGCTGTCTTCTGGAATATCAGGCATATTGAATCCGTGAGGTCCTCTTTCACCATATTCTGATTTTTTCAGTATCGTGCTGATATTAACAACAGCTGCAGCATTATTTTCCACCAGTGGTGCAAAGTCGGGTAATGTAAGTGCAGATACGTCAAATGAGAACAGAACAAGGCTGCAGAATAAAACACCATAGCACCTGGTATTGATAAACAAAAATTCGGAACTCATAAAATCTTTTTCCTGATATGGTTAAACTGAAATCCTGTTTGGCAATTCCGCCATTTCTGCTGTTATTGAACTGCCTGATACCATCAGATTTTTATCGATATTACCACTTTGCATTCCGTTTGAAATGACGAAACCATTAGAATATCTATCCTAACAGATTTCTGATGTTTTGTTGCGTAATGATCAGTTTAGTCCCTTGGTTTGACTGAATTTGCCATCAATCTGACCGTTGTCATGGGCACCTCACCAACAGCGGTTACCTGATATCCACCAGTCAGTACAGCATAGGTATTAATGCCGCCCATGGTTGATGGACCTTCCGCAGACTGTGCGTCCCTGGTCAGTTTTTCAATGAATATGGAAACCATGGCCAGGCCATCAGTGAATACCATATGATCAACCGGAACCTGGCTCATTGACATGGACTGTTTTCCATATTCACTCATGGTGAAACCATCCGGCATCCAGGTAACTATCCAGCGAATATCACTATTTTGCACTTCCATTTTGCTCTTGGCTGTTGTTTCATACCAGGTATAGTCAGCGCCGGTTATAGTGGGTTTTAGCAGACTATCCGGAATCTGCTCAAGAACTTCAAGTTGTGTAAACATGATCTGTTCAAGGGTTATCCCATCACTGTTCTTCAGTTCTGATTTGAGCATTAACCTGGTATCCTGATCGACCCAGAGTTGATATCCATAGCGTAAATTATCTCCCGGAATTATGTTCACTACCCAGGCGTTGCGGCCTGCAACACGATCCTGGGTTGCAATTTCAAAATGATAGTGATCAGCAATCCTCTCAATAGGATCGGGCAAATAGGAGGAGATTAGTTTTCCAGCGTGGCTTTTTTCCACCATGACGGCCTTGTTTTCAGGAAAAAAACACCTGACTGTATTGCCGTCCCGAATTACCTCTCTCGCAGAACCCGTCAGGGAAACAAGCCGTTCATGTTCCCCCTCACCGCCCGCTTTGTGGATAATACGCATGGTATTCATTTGATTGGCACAGCGATAGACGAGCACACCATCATAATTCAGATCGTGACTTGCCCTGGACATTTCATTAATTAGCATTTGCGCCTTTTCAGAGGCACTGTCTGCAAACACGACAGTTGCCTGAAAAAGCAACCATGTTAATGCAATAAATACTGTCGTGCCGGGACGGGGGAAGGTATTCTTATTCTTGTTTCTCATGGGCAACAATTCGGACATAGGGGAACATCCCCTGTATGCCAGCGCTGGATCGTTGTTCATTATGATTGACCAGATAACTGTTCATTCTTGAATTTGCATTGACTTTATCTGAAGAAACGGTTTGCGGGTGCTGGACGAGCCGAGTGGGCGCAAAGGTAAATTGCTGTGTTTTGCCCTGTGCAGGTTGATTTGCCGCAAGGGGCCCTGTATCACGATCACTCAACGAAGCGTTATTGTGCTGTATGCCGAGTATGGCCATAACGGCTACCGATGCTGCAATGGCAAACCCTGCCACTGGTTTCAAATAAGGGTAAACACGGCGTTTCGGTGCTAGGATAACGGGTTCCGCATCCAGGGCACGCTGAATCCTGTCCCCTACTTTCATGCTGACATGTTCCGGCAGCTGGCCTTTCAGACAATCACTGATTAAATGGTAACGGGCCCAG
Source organism: Gammaproteobacteria bacterium RBG_16_51_14 (assembly GCA_001802375.1). GTDB lineage: Bacteria > Pseudomonadota > Gammaproteobacteria > Eutrophobiales > Eutrophobiaceae > RBG-16-51-14. The sequence goes on along the minus strand of MGXK01000119.1, from coordinate 18,116 downwards.
GTTTGACGGAGATGTCCATCTTCACAGATACGGTCAATAACCTCATCTGCAACGCCGGCATGTTCACCATCAATCAGTGCGGACAGATCTTCGATTTTATGCTCACTCATGGTTATTTACCTGTTTAATTATCCAGCAATGGTTTCAGTTGAATGTCAATAGCCTCGCGGGCACGGAAAATACGTGATCTGACCGTACCGATTGGACATTCCATGACGACAGCGATTTCATCATAACTGAGCCCCTCTATCTCTCTCAAAGTGAGCGCCATTTGTAAATCAGCCGGCAGATTTTCTATTGCACGAATCACTGTGGCCTGCAATTCATCTCTCAGCAGCATATTTTCCGGTGTTGCCTGTTCCTTTAGAGCATTATCTCCTTCAATTTGTTCAATTTCAGAAATATCTTGTTCTGCCTCTATTGGCCGGCGCGATTGTACAGCCAGATAATTTTTTGCCGTATTTACCGCAATCCTGTACATCCAGGTATAAAACGCACTCTCACCCCTGAAATTCGGCAAGGCACGATAGGCCTTGATAAAAGCCTCCTGTGTGACATCCTGTGCATCACTCGGGTTCCGTACAAAACGGGAAACAAGGTTGGTTATGCGGTGCTGATATTTTAATACGAGAAGATCAAAGGCCGATTTATCTCCCCGTTTGACACGATCTATCAATTGCTGGTCTGTCACACTATCGCCCATGCTGGACAAACCCGTATGTTAAAATAGAGGGACAGGTCAGGCGTGCTATAAAACACATCAAATCATTCATAAAATCAATGAGTTGTATTAATTTTAGTTTATCAACAAGTTACATTGTAAATTATCTATGTTACCTTAACTCCTATGCATGACCAATACCGACATGACGTCCTGATTATCGGCAGTGGTGCCGCCGGTTTAAGCCTTGCCCTGAAACTTGCCGAATTTGCCGATGTTGCAGTCTTATCCAAGGGACCATTGACTGAAGGCGCTACCTTGTATGCACAGGGAGGGGTTTCTGCTGTTTTGGATAACAGTGATTCAATCGAATCTCATCTCCAGGATACATTGGCGGTGGGTGCCGGTCTCTGTGATCCTGATGTGGTTCGTTTTGTTGTCGAAAACGGTTTCAAAAGTATTCAATGGTTAATCAATCAGGGGGTTAATTTCACCAGGGCAACGTCTGCTGAGGGGGGAACACCTTACCATCTGCATAAGGAAGGCGGTCACAGTCATCGTCGTATCATTCATGCTGCCGATGCCACCGGCCGGGCCATTGAATCCACACTGGAAAGTCAGGCACATGCGCATCCCCGTATTGCAATATTTGAATATCATACCGCCATCGACCTGATTACCAGTGCAAAAATCGGTGGTACACACAATCATTGTCTGGGGGCCTATGTACTCAATCAGAAAGCGGACGAGATATCTGTTTTCAGGGCACGCACTGTTGTCCTTGCCAGCGGCGGGGCAGGCAAGGTTTATCTCTATACGAGTAATCCGGATATCTGTACCGGGGACGGGATTGCCATGGCCTGGCGTGCTGGATGCCGTATTGCCAATATGGAGTTCGTGCAGTTTCACCCGACTTGTCTGTATCATCCCAAGGCAAAATCCTACCTGATTTCGGAGGCGTTGCGGGGGGAAGGCGCCAAACTGCTGCTGACCAACGGCGATGCATTTATGCAACGGTTCGACGCGCGAGTTGAACTGGCGCCACGTGATATTGTTGCCAGGGCCATCGATCACGAAATGAAACGTACAGGAGATTCGTGTGTCTTTCTGGATATAAGCCAGAAACCGAAAGACTATCTCATTTCTCATTTTCCGACTATTTACCAGCGCTGCCTGGAATTCGGAATTGATATCTCCAGGGAACCCATACCCGTCGTCCCGGCTGCCCACTACACCTGTGGCGGTGTCGTCAACGATAAAAATGGCAGGACTGATCTGCCTGGCCTGTACGCTATTGGTGAAGTGTCTTGTTCCGGTTTGCATGGCGCAAATCGCATGGCCAGCAATTCATTGCTTGAGTGTGTTGTTTATGCCCATGCGGCCTATACCGATATCAGGCAACATATGGACACTTATCAAATGCCCGGGGAGTTACCCGACTGGGATGAAAGCCGCGTTACTGACTCTGATGAAGAGGTTGTCGTTTCCCATAACTGGGATGAGATTCGCCGCTATATGTGGGATTACGTCGGCATCGTACGTACCAACAAACGCCTGCAGCGTGCCCAGCATCGGACCAGACTCCTGCAAGCAGAAATAGCTGATTATTACGGGAATTTCCGCATAACGAATGACCTGATTGAATTACGGAACCTGGTGATTGTTGCCGGTTTGATAATTGAATCAGCACTGCTGCGCAAGGAAAGCCGTGGCCTGCATTACACCCTGGATTATCCGTTAGCTGACACCAGTAAACCTGCCCGGAACACCATCCTGCAAAAAAACCTGTCCTGATCCGGAATACCGGCTGTTGAGTGCCTTTTATCCGCACCTGCGCTGCGGGAGGAAGTAATATGTCTTGATAGTCAGGACTGGCTATCGTTGATGATGCTTCATCATCTCCAGCATATCCTTTTCATCAAGAATGGGGACACCCAATGCCTGTGCCTTATCGTACTTGCTCCCGGGATCAACCCCTGCAATCACAAAACTGGTTTTTTTTGAAACACTGCCACTCACTCTGGCACCCAGTGTCAATAACTTCTGTTTGACTTCCTCACGTGACATCGTCTGCAAGGTACCTGTCAGGACAAAAGTCTTTCCCTCCAGCAGTCTGGTCTGGTTGGCCTGCACCATCGGCCAGAAAATTCCGGCATCAAGCAGGTGCTGAATAATTTTATTGTTATGGGCCTGGTTGAAGAATGTTGTGATATGACTGGCCACGACGTGTCCGATGTCCGGTACGGCTTCAAGTTGTTCCTGTTCAGCTTGTTGAATGGCTTCCAGTGAACCGAAATGACGTGCCAATGCGCGTGCCGTTGCCTCCCCTACTTCACGTATACCCAGGGCATAAAGAAATCGCTCAAGTGTCGTTTGCTTGCTCTTTTCCATGGCCTTGACAAGATTGGCTGCCGATCTTTTACCCATGCGTTCAAGCCCGGCAAGTTCTTTTTCTGTCATCGAGTAGAGATCAGCAACATTCCTGATATATCCCTTCTCGACCAGCTTTTGCACTAATTTCTCACCCAGACCACCGATGTTCATGGCACGGCGCGATGAAAAATGGAGAATGGCCTGTATACACTGCGCCGGGCAGTATAAACCTCCACTGCATCTGGCCACGGCCTCCCCTTCCATACGCTCCACATCAGATCCGCATGCGGGACAGTATTCAGGCATATGGAATTTGCGGCAGGCTGGTGTCCTTTGTTCTTTTATGACACATACAACTTCGGGGATAACATCACCTGCCCTGCGGACAATTACCGTATCCCCTATCCATATTTCCTTGCGTCTGATCTCATCCTCGTTATGCAAGGTTGCATTCGTCACGGTGACACCGCCAACAGTAACCGGTTCAAGACGGGCAACCGGGGTCAGTGCCCCGGTGCGCCCCACCTGTACCTCGATATCAATGACTTTCGTTATTTCTTCCTCTGGTGGAAATTTATAGGCAATTGCCCAGCGCGGGGCACGGGATACAAAGCCAAGCACTTTCTGCTGTGCAAAGTCATTTACCTTGAATACGACACCATCGATTTCATAGGGCAGATTGTCACGGATTTCATGGATATCATGGTAATAATCAAGACATCCCTGTACCCCATGTATTTGTTTTGTTTGAGGAGAGACGGGCAAGCCCCAGCGTTTTAACTGCTGCAACATATCAATATGGGATTCAGGCATGACAGTACCTTCATACTGACCAACACCATGGGCAAAAAACGTTAATTGTCTCCGGGCTGTTATCCTTGGATCCAGTTGCCGCAGACTGCCCGCAGCCGCATTTCGTGGATTGGCAAACTGTTTCTCATTCCTTCTTTCCTGATTTTCATTTAGTTTCCGGAATCCTTCCCGTGTCATATACACTTCCCCCCGGACTTCCAGTCTCTCCGGCAGATCGTTGCCGATCAGGGTCAATGGTATTATCGGGATTGTGCGTACATTTTGCGTAACATCTTCACCTGTCGTCCCGTCACCCCGCGTTGCCGCCTGCAACAGTTTCCCGTTATCGTACATCACACTCACGGCCAGTCCATCAAGCTTGGTTTCTGCCGAATAAACGATGTCCTCCTCGTCCAGTCGATCCCTGACACGTTGATCAAATGCTGTCACCTCTTCCGCAGTAAAGGCATTTGCCAGAGACAGCATGGGGATCTGGTGTGTCACATCTGAAAATTCCGGCAACGGTTGTGCCCCCACCCGCTGTGTGGGTGATTCGGGTGTGATCAATTCCGGGTGAGCAGTCTCCAGCCGGACAAGTTCGCGCATTAACCGGTCATACCCGGCATCCGGAATTGCCGGATCATCCAGGACGTAATAATGGTAATTGTGCAGATTAATGCTTTCGCGCAATTCGGCGATATGCCTTTTCACTTGCTCGAGTGCCATGGGAAAATATCAATATGACATGAATAGAAGGCCTGTATTCCTTATCTGGCCATTCGCCGTACTTTGTCCCGCAGGGCAGTTATTGCTGATCCAGTCATCAGATCGTGATCGCCTCCCCTGATTTCCCCGCCCAGAAGATCGGCAAGTTGCAGAACCGTATTTAACAACAATTCAGTAACAAGCTGCGCATCAACCGCACCGGGTTGATACATAAACAGCACGATCCCACGCGTCGTCAGTGAATCCAGTATGTCTGCCTTGAAATGACCTGGCTCAAACATGTTTGCCATGCTGAACAACGGTTGCTCACTGTGTATGTGACCAACCCCGAAATGATGAAATATATCCATTGCACCATACTCCATACCGGCCATCTCAGCCGCTTGCCATACTTCCCGGCCGTTAAATCTTGTTGTCCCGGGGGCAGTCACATAAAACACAAACACCGGCTCATTCGTGGCGGCCCCCGGAATCTCGTCCAGCTCCGACCTTGCAATTCTTGCAGAAGCTGTGCTTTCCCCCTTTAAATCCACATCAGGCGTGGATGCAATTTGTGATGGACGTCCCTTCCTGCCAGTATCATTATTCCTTGATATCTTCTCAGTTACCTGTTTATCAGCAAGCATACGCCTCTTATGTACCAGCAGATTATTGAGATCGGAAAGTGCCTCGGAATAATCGTCATCCGTGTCAGTTCCTGGTTTGATATGTAATTCAGGAAACCTGTGATCGCCAGAGTCAGGTATGAAATCACGTTTTCGCGCACGTCGTTGCCTGAGTGTTTCCCAGAGATAAATACCTGCGATGATGACAATACCGATACCAAGTAGTATCCAACGCAGGTTGTTCATGATTGAATCAGAAAAAATATCTACACAGTCTTACCGGGTTCAAGTGCTTGTCCGGGTATCCGTCGATGCCATCCATTCGGGGGAAGTGTGTCCTGAAAAATGTAAAAAATACAGCGAAATGCGTTTCACAATCTGTGTTTCACGATTTATCAGGCGGTTGCTGCCATTTCCACAGCTTCATCCATATCAACTGATACCAGACGTGAAACACCGGGTTCCTGCATTGTCACGCCCAGCAATTGATGTGCAATTTCCATGGTGATTTTATTGTGTGTAATAAATATAAACTGGACATCCTCTGACATAGAAGACACCAGTTCGCTGAAGCGACCGGTATTGGTATCGTCCAGGGGGGCATCTACTTCATCAAGGATACAGAATGGCGCAGGATTCAATCTGAAAATGGCAAACACCAGTGCAACAGCAGTCAATGCCTTTTCCCCGCCGGACAACAAATGTATGTTGCTGTTTCGCTTGCCGGGAGGACGCGCCATGACAGCGACCCCCGTCTGCAGGAGATCATCTCCAATCAATTCCAGATAAGCATGACCTCCGCCGAACAGCTTTGGAAACATCTCCTTCAGGTTTGTATTTAAATCATCAAATGTTTCCTTGAAACGGGTCCTCGTTTCCCTGTCGATTTTCCTCATGGCGTTTTCCAGGGTAGACAATGCAGTAGTCAAATCCTCATGCTGACTGTCCAGATAGGTCTTGCGTTCAAACAACTGTGAATATTCATCAATTGCAGCAAGATTGATTGGTCCGAGACGCTGGATCTTGTGTGTGATTACCTCCAGTTGCTCCCGCCATGTCTCATGATCAGCCGTTTCATCCAGTGCTGACAGAATTTCGTTTAATTGATGGTTTGACGATGTTAATTGTTCTGCAACCGCTTGCAGACGCACCTGATATTCACGCACAGCTATTCTTGCCTGTTCCAGGACAGTGCGTAATTCCTCCAGTTTTTGTTCACAATGGGTACGGGCCGTCTCATTTTGCCGCAGTTTATTTTCCACATCCTGAATTTGTGAACGTGCTTCTGCCAGTTTCTTTTCAGCTGTAATCCTGTCCTTCAGTTTGTTTTCCAGTCGTTGTTGCACCTCGTGCAGGGGCACCTTGTTTTCATTCAGTTCATTATTCAGTTCAGTGCAACGGTTCTGGAGGTTTGATAACTGGATTTCATTTCTTTTGATCGCCTGATCCAGGGATGCCCGCTTGGAACTGATCGCTTCCAGTTGCAGGGCAATACCATGGCTTTGTTCATGAGTGTCCTGCCAGCATCTGCGTGCCTCATCAAGCGATTTCCTGTGTTGTTCGCGCAATTCCATCAATTCTGCACGCAGCGATTGCATCCTTTCCCTGTCAGTCCCGGCACAACCAGCCCTGCTCTGTATGGCAGTCATTTCCCTGTGGTCACTTTCTTCCTGTTCATCCAGCATGGCAAGTTCATCAAGAATCTGCTGCGATCTGATCTGCATCTGCCCGACCTGGGTTCGATTTGCGGCGAGCATACTCCGGAAATCCGCTATCTTTGTCTGCTGGGTCTGGGACTGCTGCTGATAATCATTGAGTTTCTGTTCAGATTGTTCCATGAACCGGTGACTGTCTGTTAACTGTTTTTCAAGTTCCGCCAGTTTCAGTGTTGTGCGCTGCAGATCGGTTTGAATTGCAGCAATTTCCCGCTCACGACTCAGCATCCCTGCCTGTTCATTATTTCCCTTATTGACGTAAATCCAGTTTGATCCAATCCAGATACCGTCACGTGTGACGACAGATTCATTCTCAGTCAATTCATCATGCATTGCTAATGCCGCATGAAGGTCATCAGCGAGAAAGATACCGTCAAGAAATGACTTGATACTGATGTCTGCATTCACCTTGTCTATCAGGCGTGGTTCTGATCGCTGCAGTG
>MGXK01000119.1:986-10794 GCA_001802375.1 Gammaproteobacteria bacterium RBG_16_51_14 | reverse complement strand
TTCTTCGGGCCTGCCTGCAATAATCCCCAGGTTTCCCCGTACCTCCTGCAATCCGTTGAATACTGCTGTGAGCTTGTCCACACAGATATAATGCAGACAGGTCCCCATGACCGTTTCCAGTGCCTGGGTCCATTCAGGTTCGATCTGTATCTTCTGCGCCAATCGTGGCGCATCGGCCAGATTGGCAGCCTTTAACCAGTTTTGTACTTCTTCCTGATGAATACCCATGGCTGATTGTTGTAATGCTTCAAGCGATGACAAACGCCCCTGCAATTTCTGATGTAATGAGCGTGCCTCATCAAGCTGATCACCCTGTTCCCGGGACTTGTCACGTAATTGACGGAGTGCCTTTTGTTCACTTTCAACATGGACATTCAAGTCCGCCTGCCTTGCCATTTCCTCCTCAAGACGGGCCTGGTTTTCGGTGATTTGCCCTTGCAGTGCCTTCAGATCCTGACCGGCAAGCTCTGACAGTAATAACCCGCGACGATAATTGATTTCCTCGATCCCGAGTTCAAGATGTTCCATCTGTGTCTGATCTATCTGCTCCTGCCGTAGAAAGCCGGAAACAGCCTCATTACAGGCATCCCATTCAGCCTGCCAGCCCTGCATGGACTGCTCGGCCTGGTTTAACAATTCATAGGCCCTGTCACTCTGTGTACGCTTTCCCTGTAATTCGGGTTCCAGGTTGTTAGCCGAATCGACCAGTGAATCCAGTTCTTTACGATCGTGTTCCTGCTGCTGATGTATCTCCGCCATCACCCGGTGCGCCTTTTCCAGATCAAGTTCAATGGCAGCCATTCGTTCACGTGCATGCTGAATCCTCTGTTCCAGTTGTGAAATATCGCTGCCGACCTGATAAAACCCGGATTGCACCTGATTAAAGTGGGTATTGGCCGAGGATAAGGATTCCCTCTGCCTTTCAATATCGGCCTCTATCCGCCTTAACTCAGCAATACCCGCTTCGACCCTGTTTTCCTGCTTACGTGACTCTTCCTCCTTGATGGCTGTCTGCCTGTTGAGTTCACGCCAGTTCATTGCCATTAATTCGGCATTGAGTTTCCGCTCTTCCTGTTTCAGAACCTGATAGCGTTCGGCTGCCCTGGCCTGTTTTTGTAAATGTTTAAGTTGTTTATCAAGTTCTTCCCTTATATCACTTAACCTGCTTATGTTATCTTTGGTGTGTCGTATCCTGTTTTCGGTTTCCCTGCGCCTTTCGCGGTACTTGGAAATACCGGCAGCTTCTTCGATAAAGATACGTAATTCATCGGGTTTTGCCTCGATAAGGCGCGAAATCATGCCCTGTTCAATCATGGCATAACTCCTGGGACCCAGACCGGTACCAAGAAAGATTGCGGTGATATCGCGGCGTCGGCATCGCGTGCCATTCAGAAAATATGCGGAGATGCCATCCCGGTTGATCTGGCGTTTAATGGATATCTCATTATAGCTGGCATACTGTCCACCCAGCTTGTTTTCTGTATTGTCAAAACATAATTCAACCGAGGCCTGACCAACCGGTTTGCGTGCGCTCGAACCGTTAAAAATGACATCGGTTAATGCATCACCGCGCAGGTGTTTCGCCGAACTCTCCCCCATCACCCACATGACAGCATCAATAATATTCGATTTACCACAACCGTTTGGACCCACGATGCCAACCAGATTTCCAGGGATAGTCAGGGTGGTGGGATCAACGAATGATTTAAAGCCGGAAAGTTTGATATTGCGTAAACGCATGGTGCGTAACAATACTAGAGAACAGGGGGCATAGACAAGTTGAATATTATATTTATAAATTAGATTAAATTAGTAATATATATTATTAATATAATTATATTTTTAATGTATCTTTAAAGTACTCCATTAACACTTTTTGGGACGTTGAATCTGTTTTTATGCTATCTTTCATGTTCCCGGGTTTTATGAGTTTTTGCATGATGACCAATTCCCCCTCAGAACCGTTTGAGACATTCGAAAATCCGACACCGGAGCGGGATTACACGATCCGTATCACCATCCCGGAATTTACCTGCTTGTGCCCGATAACAGGTCAACCTGACTTCGCCACACTGACGCTGGATTATGTTCCGGACAGGCTTTGCGTGGAACTGAAATCAGTAAAGCTTTATATCTGGTCATATCGGGACAAGGGTGCCTTCCATGAGGCGGTAACCAATAAAATTCTTGATGACCTAATCAATGCAATTGCCCCCCGTTTCATGCGCATAAAGGCAAAATTTAATGTGCGTGGCGGAATCTATACAACGGTCATCAGTGAACATCGGCAACCCGGATGGAAGGCACTACCTCCGATCACTCTGCCCTGAAAAATGTATCAACATGGGTGATTTTATCCAGGGTTTGAAGTACCTGTTTTCCGGGTTTACGTTGATTACCCGACCAGGTATACGCCTTTATGTCATCGTTCCGTTTCTTATCAATTCCATCCTGTTTGCAGGAGGTATTATTTATGGAGCGCATTTACTGGGAGATTTTATTGACTGGCTCATTGCCCAGTGGTCATGGCTGGAATGGTTGGAATGGCTTGTGTGGCCACTGTTTCTCATCCTTTCACTCACTGTTGTTTTTTTCTGTTTTTCTATTATTGCCAATTTGCTTGCCGCTCCGTTTAACGGATTCCTGGCCCAGGCTGTTGAACACAGGCTAACCGGTGTCACCTGCCGGATTGATGATAACAGTCTGCTGACCCTGCCTGGTATTATCGTCACCGCAATAAAATCGGAGACAAGGAAATTCCTGTATTTTCTTGTTCGCGCTATACCACTGCTGCTGTTGTTTGCCATACCCCTTGTTAATGTGGCCGCACCGGTACTCTGGCTTTTGTTTGGTGCCTGGATGCTGGCACTGGAATATATTGATTATCCTTTAGGAAATCATGATCTTGCTTTTCCAGAGCAGCGTAAAATTCTGTCTCATCGACGAAAAATGGCCTTTGGGTTCGGTGCAGGCGTTATGATGGTTACGTTGTGCCCTGTCATCAATTTTATCGCCATGCCCGTGGCTGTTGCCGGTGCTGCCCGTATGGTGACAGAGAAATTCCTTGACTGATTTATAATTAATGAATATAGGTAAAAAATCCGCATTGCTTCACCAATCTCTTTCTGGTATAGATGCACGTTCGATTTTACCGGCTAAGGATTTATAGACATGCCTGCAAAGAAAAAAGCGTCCAGAAAAACACGCACCAGCAAGAAAAAAACTGTGCCCAAAAAGGCCGCGAAGAAAGCGCTTCAAAAAATGACCGCTCGTAGCAAGAAAGTGGTAAAAAAGGCGGTTGCCAGAAAAACTCCCTCACCAGGGAAAAAAGTTTCACCGGCCCGCAAAAAGGCAGTTAAAAAGACACCAATAAAAACAACACCCAGGAAAAAAACAGCACCGGTGCGCAAAATGGCGGTAAAAAAAAGGACGACCCGGAAAAAAACAGCAACGAGCAATATTACAATTCTAAAAGCAGGTAAAGCTACCAGAACCAGTACCAGAATCAAGAAAATCTCACCCTATACACAAAAGCAGGGTGAGGAATACATGAGTCCTGATCAAGTCACACATTTTCGTGAAATATTACTGGAATGGAAAAGGGATTTAATGGAGGAAGTCGACCGGACGGTACATCACATGCAGGATGATGCAGCCAATTTTCCTGATCCTAACGACCGTGCCACCCAGGAAGAAGAGTTTGCACTGGAATTGCGAACACGTGATCGTGAACGTAAATTGATAAGAAAGATCGATGAATCATTAACCAATCTGGATAACGGCGAATATGGCTATTGTGAAGTCTGCGGTGTTGAAATTGGCATCCGCCGTCTGGAAGCACGTCCGACTGCAACACAATGTATTGATTGCAAGACCCTGGATGAAATCAAGGAAAGACAACTCGGTTAGACATAAGGCGGGCAACGAACCAGGCTGACTGCCAGGGACGCTGCCCTCAGCCCTCGTCCTCAATCCTTTGTTTATCTTTCAGTGCAAGTCGTTGCTTGTATGCATCGCGTGCAATCTGGAGATCGTCGAGCAACCAGGGTAGTTCCTCAAGCCGCAATGCCTGCGGACCATCAACCAGTGCCTTGGCAGGTTCCGGGTGAATATCAACCAGCACCATATCCGCACCAGTAATGACACCCTGTGCCGCCACATGAAAGATATCCATAATACCATCGGGTGCACTGTTGCGAGAACCGACGGAATGCGACGGATCGATACAAACCGGCATACGTGTCATGCGTTTAACCACCGGCACATGGGCAAAATCAACCAGGTTACGATGGGGATCCCCCAGACTGGTCTTTATGCCTCGCAGGCAGAATATGACGTTGCGGTTACCTTCGCTGGCGAGATACTCGGCAGCGTTAAGTGACTCTTCCAGTGTGATACCAAAACCACGCTTGAGCAGAACAGGAAATTTTCTTTGTCGGCCGGCACTCTTCAAAAGTTCAAAATTCTGTATGTTCCTGGTCCCGATCTGCAGCATGACCCCGGTGGGATTACCTGCCGATTCCAGTGCTGACTGGATCTCCGCAATCTGATTGTCATGCGTGATCTCCATGGCAATCACCCTGATATCGTATTTGCCGGCCAGATCGAAAACATAGGGCAGGCATAGCTTACCGTGTCCCTGGAATGAATAGGGATTGGTTCTTGGCTTATAGGCCCCCATCCGCGTGCACACCTGACCGTGTTCTTTCAGGTGTCTCATCGTGCATTCAACATGCTCAGGGGTATCTACTGCACATAAACCGGCAAAAACATGAAATTCGTCGCGGCCAAAAGTAACGCCGTTATATTCAAAATAGCCGGGGCGATGATCATTCTTGTGGCGCCCGAGGATGCGATATTCCCTTGACACACGCACAACACGTTCAACCACTTCAAAGCTTTCAATCCGGGATTCATCCAGCGTTTGTGTGTCCCCCACCAGATATAATTCTGTCAAAACCTGTTGTGTGCCGATTTCTTCATGTGTACGCACACGGATACCCGGTAATTCATGCAGATATCCAAGAAGCTTGGCGTACGCTTCACCACTCTTGTCTGTATCCGGGTGTAAAATAACAATCATCAGTCTTCCTGCAGGTTGTTTATTGAATTATCTGTTGTCAATCCAGCGTGCATAGATTTTTTCAGCAATCTGATGCAGATCCGCCACACGCCTGTCGAGATCGTGCCGGATTTCTGCCATGGTCTGCACACTCTCTGATGGCTGTCCCAGCTCTTTGTGATAAACCTGTAGCCACTCCTCAATCATCGCAGCAGTTACCTCCATGTGGCACTGTATAGCCAGGGTATTCCCTTTGACAAATGCCTGAAGAGAGCAAAACCGGCTTGTCAATAATGGCACAGTGCCTTTCGGCAAGGTAAATCTTTCCCCGTGCATGTGAAACGCACAAAATTCTGCCGGCAAGCCGTCCAGCCAGCGCACAGCGGCAGCAGCAGAATGCCCCGTCACTGGAAACCAGCCGATTTCCCGGACCGGATTGGCAGTTATCCTGCCTCCCAGGGCCTTGCTGATAAGCTGCCCTCCCAGACAATGGCCCAGGACCGGGATATCCTTCTGATGTGCATGTCGAATAAGTTCAAGTTCTGCATTAATCCATGGTAACGGGTCATGCACGCTCATCGGCCCGCCCATGAATACAAGACCACCAATGCCAGCCAGTGACACAGGGACGGATTCCCCCCTGTCGAGACAAACAAGCCGGAACCGGATGCCCCTGGCATGAAGGAAATCGGCCAGATAACCGGGGCCTTCACACTCAATATGCCTGAATATGAGAATTGGATTCACGGGTATACTAATCTTCTCCGGTAAAGCACAATCTGATTAACGGCATATGATACTCAAGAATATATTGTTGGTCATATTACTGGCTGTTTTTATAAGGCCCGTTTTTGCTATTGAAGAAATCGTGATTGTCGGTCTGTTCAAGGACAAGGCAATCGTGGACCTTGACGGTAAACGCCGAATCCTGGCCGCCGGGCAAACCAGTCCTGAAGGGGCCACCCTGATCTCGGCAAACAGCAAGGAAGCCGTAATTGAAATTGATGGCGAAGTGAAAACCTATACACTCGGTACCCATATAAGCAGTTCGTATACGAAGGCATCCTCCGGTAAAAAGGTGATTATCGCTCCGGATGCGAACGGCATGTACCGGGTAAATGGCAGCATTAATGATTTTCAGGTTGATTTTGTTGTTGACACGGGCGCCACACTGGTTTCAATGAACAAGCATCAGGCAAAACGTATCGGCCTGGATTACAAGCTCCAAGGTAAGGAGGGTGTTGCCAACACCGCCTCAGGCGAAGACAAGGTCTACCTGCTGATTCTGAAGAAGGTCAAGGTCGGTGATATTGAAATGCGTGATGTGGCCGCTGCGGTACATGATGGGGATCATCCTGATGTCATTTTGCTTGGCAATGCCTTTCTGAGCCGGGTCGATATGAGCCGTGAGGGACGGGTACTTGAACTGGAAAAAAAATAGAACCCGGTTTTACACGGAGTGTTTCAATCGATCCTTGTTCCAGTAGACTTCCTTATCTCCATTCTTCCTGTTAAGGATACGTGCAAATACGAACAGGAGATCGGACAGACGGTTAATATAAATGAAGGTATCCGGATTTATATATTCTGTTCTTGCCACTTTGATCAGGCTGCGCTCTGCACGACGGCAAACAGAACGTGCTGAATGACAAATTGCACCAGGCATCGAGCCTCCCGGCAGGATAAACTCCTGTAACGGCGGCAAATCCCTGTTATAGGTATCGATGAGATCTTCCAGTCTCTCCACATACTCTGGACTTATCTTTGAAGTACCGGGTATTGCGATCTCACCACCGATATCAAACAAGCGGTGTTGTATATTCAGCAGATAACCTGCTATATCATCCGCTACACCGGCAGCAACAAGCACCCCGAGCAGGCTGTTCAGTTCATCAATATCACCAATTGCGGCTATACGCGCGCTCGACTTGTCAATACGGGTACCATCCCCGAGCCCGGTCGTTCCATCATCCCCGGTACGTGTAACTATTTTTGTCAGGCGTTTCCCCATCTGAGGCGATATTTACCATAGTATTTTACTGCGCATTGCCCGGCATGTTCCTGTCATCAGAAAAAAAGCGGATGCTGACAGTGAGTATTTTTTCCTGAATAATTATTTCAATACTCAGGCTGTGCTCAGCTTACTCCGTGCATTGACCCATATCTGTATCATTTCGGCAATCCCGAATAAACATGCGACATAAAACAGATCGCCAAACAAGGTATTTCCGAAAAACGGTATCGCCAGCACAAAGCATTCAACAAGACCGGCCAGGGTCAACGGGTAATAGAGGTTGGCCAGCCATACACCAAGGTTTGATACGATAAAAAAAATTGTTGCCGAAAGCACAGCAGAACCGCCAAGCAGAACAATATTGCGGTTCTCAAGTAATAATATACGTCCAATGACCGCGCTTGCTGCAAAACCGGAATAGACAAACAGCATGGCCAGCGGATGATAAAACCCGATAAAAATGTCGCTGACAAATATGGCAACGAGCGGAACCAGCCAGAAACGGCGATCACTGATATAAGCACCGGCAAAAACACCAAGTGCTGCCACAGGGGTAAAATTTGCCGGATGCGGAATCAATCGCGACAGAACAGCCAGTAGAACAAGACCATACAGCAGTAACGATTTATCGCTGATTTTTTTCATTTGATTCTCCAATGTCCCGAAGACCTATAAATTGTAACTCAAAGTAAGCAAAAAATTACGATCAGGTGCCGGACTGAACCCTGTTTCCGTGCCAAAGGTCACCGGATTAAATGCAGTCGCTGCAAAATCACTGTGTTCGGAATTCATCAAGTTATTGATTCTACTTGATATTTCAAGATTCTTGTAGCGAAATACCAAATTCACGTTCATTACGCCATAACCCGCCAAGTGCTGGAAGGTATTGGCAAAATCACCCGATGCCACCCTCTCATCTATTGTAAAAAATTCCCCGTACAAATGAAAATAATCATTGAGTGAATATTGACCCGTCAGCAGTAACTGGTGTTCAGCCACAAGGGGTATCCTGTTGCCACGGAATGCCCCTTCCGAGAATTCAGCATTGATGTAATGATAATTAGCCGCAAAAGACATATTTTCACTCACATACAAGCCGCCTTCGGCAATGAAACCCGTCCGTTCCGTTGGATCAAGGTTGATATTGGCACCGAAGATACCGGCAATCGGATCAAAATCTATTTCATCCTCCAGTTTGAGCCGGTAACCCGTCAATCTTGCAAACCAGGATAGTGCGTTCCATTCGAGTCCCGCCTCATAGGATTTGCCGGTTTGTGTCTGCAGTCCCGTGGTGCCAAAGGGCACGAAGGTTTCCTCATCCACCAGTGGAAACCGGTACACATCCTCCATTTTCAGAAACAGACGGAGATGGGATAACGGTTTTACAGTAATCCCGAGCGTCGCGGCAATTTGGTCATCTTTTAATGTCGTGCCAGTTGGAAAACTGAAACTGTCAACAATATCATTGTTCATCCAGGCCTTGCGCGCACCAACCGTTGCAGTTACATATTCATCAAACGGAATGATGGCCTGCGCATATATGCTTTCTGTTTCTTGTGTACTGTTGGTAATTCCAAACAACGATAAAATACTGTAATCCGCTTCTTCCAGATCACCACCAAAAACGACTGAAGTGTTAAACAAGGGCAGGTAGCCTCGTACTCTCGGATTGAAACCCTGTGTGTGTCTTTCTTGCTGAAACCGGGTATTGGTAATTATCCCATCAATATTTTCCCGCCTGTTGGTAAATTCGGCGCGAACCTGCCATTCATGGCTCACATCCAGCAAAGTTCCAATACGTCCGATCTCGGTCTCCGTATCATTAAAATCATTAGGGAAGCGTGTCTGTTTGCGATCTGTCCTGACCTGGTCAATAAACAGGGCGCCTGGCAATTCCAGATCTTCATCTACGCGTTGAAACTCAAAAAAAGCATTCCCCCTTCCCCACTGGTAATCAACATTGGCAAAGGCATTGGTATAGGTGCGATCATTATTGTCCCGGTAATTGTTGGAAAGCAGGCGCTGGCCGGTCAGCCGATAGGAAAACCCGCTGGCAAAACGGTCATTGACAATAATACTTTGCGATTGTTTATCGTAACTGCCGTAGGCGCCGCTTACTTCAACTTTCTTGTCCGACTGGCGGCGGGTGATGATGTTAATGACACCACCAACGGCCTGATCACCGAACAGCACTGTGGAACTGCCCTGTATGATCTCGATACGCTCCACGTCCTTGAGTGAAATCGTACTAAGATCAGGCGCTCTCAAATCCGTATTATTCAGTCGTCGGCCATCAACCATAATCAGTGTGTTTGATTGTGCATTGGCACCAAATCCACGCATACTGACCGTGGAGCGACTACCATCACCATACTGGTCCGCAATCTGTACTGCTCCCTGACCACGGAGTACATCCGTGACATTCGTCGCACCACTATTCTGTATATCTTCATGGGTAATTACCGAGATACTATTTGCGGTACTAACGCCAAACGTATCCCAACGTGTGGCACTGACAATGACCGGATCAAGTTCAGTGGTATTGTCAACTGCTCGTACGGAAAATGATAAACACAGTACCATGAATACTGTGTAAGACATGGCATAACGAAACATTATTATCCCCCAGTGATGCTCACCCGCATCTGAAAAAACCGGATTAATCGAGCTGCGTATCGGGAGGAAAATGATCCAGTTGACCTGGTGTAAAGCTGGGAAATGGTCAAACAGTC
>MGXK01000119.1:612-950 GCA_001802375.1 Gammaproteobacteria bacterium RBG_16_51_14 | reverse complement strand
GGCCGGTCTCCGGGCTTGCGAGTGATATCCTGAAATATCCGGTTCAACCACCTTCCCATGCATTAATTTTGCACAGTGGTAATTCGATTGAACCTTGACTCGCTTACCGTTGCGGGGGCAGCGCCGGAATTGTTTAACGTGACAACGTTTTACGCACCGGCTTCCCGTTTCACCCATTTGTCGAAAGACATTGGGGAACCTGAAGCAACGGGATCAAATCTAATGATTATCCAGAGTGATGTCAATTGCTTTAAGGAACCCCTGATTAATTCAGGGTTTCCGCGGTACAAGGAGGTACCACCATTTTCAATTGCTGTTCCGCGATTGCAAATGGGAGA
>MGXK01000119.1:0-575 GCA_001802375.1 Gammaproteobacteria bacterium RBG_16_51_14 | reverse complement strand
TCCATGGTATGCGCCCTTCGGGTCAGTGCTTGCGCACTGTTCAAAATCGTTGACGAATAACCTCCCTGTAATTCGCCTTCCCGGCATCCCTTCGTGATGTCCAATTTCATTCCCGATGAAATTGTCCAGGCGATTTTGTCGCGGTCTGTAAATTCCAGGACCCCGGTACCCCTGGTGGGGTCGGGTAAATATACCTCCGGGTCGGTCAAGACATGCAAGGGCCTGATATTCAGCCTCATCATGAACACCAGACTGCCGGTAACCGCCTGATCAGGAAAAGAGCGCATTTTTCTGCCTGATTTTTTGTTTTCCAACTCTGCTCGCTTACAGTCCAATTACCGGTAAAATGGTTTGCTATCGATAGTTGAAAACATGAATTTCAAAGAATCTCCACACACATGACCAACCGTACAGAAACAAAAACATGTGCCGATGCCCTTGCAGCGGAGTTGCAGCAACGCATTATGCTGCTGGACGGCGCGATGGGAACCACCATCCAGTTGCTCGGCCTGTCCGAGGCAGATATCCGGGGCCGGGAATTCGCGACTACAGAGAGTAAGGAATTAATTAGAAAC
>MGXK01000118.1:10388-19563 GCA_001802375.1 Gammaproteobacteria bacterium RBG_16_51_14 | reverse complement strand
CGCCGTCTGGCGTGATGAGATAACCCTGTGGCAGGACTGCGTGACAAAATCACCAGGCAAGGCTAGACCCTACTATAACCTGGGCATGACATTTGTTCAGGAAGGTAAATTTGAAGAGGCCTTTATCCAGTTTCAGAAAACGATAGATATCAATCCACAATTCTCTCAGGCCTATAATAATATGGGTAATATCTACAGCCAAAGGCAGGAGAAGGAACAGGCTATCCGGTCATGGGAACGTGCCATCATCGCTGATCCAAAGAATCCGAATCCTTATTACAATATTGGCCTGGCACTTAAGAAAAAAAGGGATTTTGCTGGTGCCCTGTCCTATTTTGAAAAATACATCGTGGTTGCGGATAAACCTGATCCACGGGCCAAGTATCATATCAACACGCTTCGTACCATGCTTGGCAAGCAGCATTAATTCCCCAAACTATCGCATGAATACCGTAGATTTCCCTATTGTTCATCCTGGTCCGGGATAATCTGGAATATTCCTGAATAGACTTGACCATCTGTTTTTGCGCTTATCCACGAATAGACTGGAAATCCTAATACCACCATTACCAGCCCGGTCGCTGCCCCAAATAATGGTGCGCCGATCATTACATTTACAATACCCAGTCTGGAGGCACCAGAATACAACAAGAATAGTAGAGGTATGGAAAAAATACCAGCGCAAGATCCCAATAACAGGGCCAGTTTAACAAGTGAAACATAATCAAGCCTTACCCTGCATCTTGTAGATTTGTTGATATTCATATTTCATTATGCCTGCTACCTGGTGGCACACATCAGAACATATAGTACAGATCAGGCCTGATTTATGAAGAGTAACTTCTTGTGTATTTAATGAAGCTGATAAATACCACGACATCATCCATATTCAAGGAAATAATATTCCGCAAGGTCTGTGCTGGATGGGGAGGTGTTCGCAATCAAACCGGCGTTCATGTTGCGCTATTATGGAGACAGTAATTATTTTTTTACAGATATTTGATAAAACTGTTTGAATCTCTCGTCCCTGGTTTCCTTTGCTATGTATTTCTCTGCCAGATCATCAGCGAGTGCCTTTGCCTTGGCAAGTTCTTCTGGGTTCAGGATCATCGCAATCATGTTGCAGCTCTCAGGGGCAGAGTAATGACCTTGTCTAGCTGCCACATCCATCCAGGCAAAGGCTGCGACATAATCCATCGGCAAGCCCTCACCACCCTTGAAATATCTCGATCCCAGTTCGTACTGGGCATTGATATGCCCCTGTTCCGCGGCCCAGCGATACCATTTAACGGCTTCAGCATGATTGATTTGCAGACCAGGTTGCGCAGTCCCGTACAGTTCACCAAGGAAAAAACCTGCTTCGACATTATCCTGTTCAGCCGCTGTGAGAAACCATTGGAGCGCCTCAGTGCTGTCCCGTTTCAGCTCTCCCAGACCACTCGCATACATGATGCCCACCGCGACTTGGGCAACTGCCTCTCCCTGTGTGGCCAGCGGGCGCAATAGTTTCTCTGCCTTTTTGTATTCAAACGCCTCAAACGCAGTCATGCCATCATCCAGTGCGTCAGCGTATGCGATGGTCATCATGACACTGAGTACAAGAAACAAGAATGGTGATCTGGATCTCATGGATTTATATCTCCGATGCGAGACTTCATTATACTCTAGAAAATAGCAATTCAATCATACAGCCCGATGGGGCGGTATCTATCCGATGGTCAGAAACCCACAGATACCAGTGTACCCGGGATTTTGTGGAGGTGTGATGTAATTCCTTTCGTAAATTATTCTGCTGTACCTGCGATGACCGACGTTGCCTTGACAAACACGCAACGGCATACCCAGTTGCCAGGGTGTTATTACGAATGCTTCGACCATGGCTATATCCTACAGTACTGGAATAACGTCTGAAAATTCGTGACAGCGCAGGCAGAGTGCCGAACCTGGTATGGGTCCTGCCCCGTCCGGGTCAGACACCGGCATATGGAGAAGCTTCGGATAGGCCGTATTATTATGGACATCGTGGCAGGAGGCACACTCGACGGTCATGTTTCCCGGACTACCAAAGGACTCGGCGCCGGGGTCACCAAAAAGATGGCAACCTATACAATACGCACCATTATCCCCTATTACCGTCTGATGAACCCATTTGACGCTGATGGGATGATCATCGGACAGATTGATTCCCAGATTATGCGATCCCGGTGTGCCAGGCGTACCTGTCATGTCCACAGCCCCCGCCATATTGCCGTAGCTGTCGATGGCAACAGTACCGTCATGGCAGGAAAGACAGAGCTTGGTAACCCCGGCCGGCTGTGTTGGTGTTTGATCATCACCCCATGGCGGGGAATTTGGAATGGTGTCGTACACGGTGTACACAGTGGTGGTATCCACCTCATGGTTCCAGAGTGGGGCGTTTGCACTCTGAGCAGCATCCGCATTATGGGGGGTGTGGCAGTAGATACAGATCTAATTATTGCCGGTATTGGTACTGGTGCCCCGCATGTCGTGGGCGCTGCCGGTGATTACGGCTTGTGCCGTGCCCGGAAGCGAAACGGCAATCAGCAGGAAAAGCCAAGCTGGGACGGCAGTAGTTAAATCTGAAACCCTTGTTTTCATCATGTCAACCCTTTTGTAGTATTGATATCATCTACGATAAAGTTAGATTAAGCCTACGCTTAATACTGGCTCACTATTTTGATCAGGATCAATAAGCTGACGATTTATTTGAATTCTGTCGAAAGTATACCGTAATTATTTCTGTGAATTCCACAGATTTACAAACACTTGACAATTCTTTACATTTCATTTGTCATGGGTTTACGGAATGTTTTTAAGGTTATTTTTGTCACAATCCCTACTATAGATAACCCTATTTTTTTGCCAGTTCGTCGGAGAGCGCCTTTGCTTTAGCAAGATCTTCAGTACTCAGAATCAAGGCAATCAAGTCCCGATAGTTGGGGGCGGCATAATGACCTTGCCTTGCAGCCACGTCCATCCAGGCATAACCCATGACATAGTCCATTGGCAGTCCCTCGCCCTTGAAATATTTTGCACCCATAGCGTACTGGGCGTCCGTATTTCCATCCTCAGCTGCCTTGCGATACCATTTTGTGGACTCATTTTGATCCATTTCGACACCGCTTTGCTGGGTTCCATATAATTTACCCAGATAATATTCAGCTTCCGCATTCCCTTTTTCTGCGGCCTTATGGAACCACTTCAGTGCCTCACCACCATTCCGCCTCACACCCAGACCGTTGGTGTGCATTATGCCCAATTTAACCTGGGCTTCCACTTCTCCCTCCTCGGCGAGCGGGCCCCATATTTCCATGGCCTTTTTGTAATCACCCGCATGGAATGCAATCATGCCATCCTCAAACGCACCTGCGTAGGCGATGGACATGGTCATATTGAGAGTGAGCCACAAGAGTACTGGTATAAGCTTCATGAATAACTCCAGAGTAAAATACTGCGAAAAAAAGAAGGGTAGCAAAACACAGTGTGGAAACCAATAGGGTTCAGGCCATATATATTGGATAATTATGAATGCTCTAATGAGGCCGCTTATTTCAGGGCATTTTATTTGTTTGTCTCGTGGATGTATGCCACTGTTAAACTTATGTCATAATAGCGCGTCTAAAGAACGTAAAGAATTGTGAATATTTGTTAAGTGCTTGAATTTATTAAGTTAATATATAGTTCGTTCAATCAATTTATGCTACAATCCCGCCAGAATCCTTAAGTAATCCTGCTATTCATGAGAACAGTGGTCAGACTTTGTACGCAACTTGCATTTGGTTCCGCATTGTTGTCAATGCAACTCGTTGTAAACGCGCAAGCTATCGATGGTTTCAAACATGATTTCACGACAAAATCATGGGATACCACAGATAAAACATGTGTGATATGCCATACACCACATAACACCACCGTCGATTGGCCGCTCTGGAATTATTCAATCACGAAATCTGTCTACACTCTGTACGTTATCAGAGAAGAAGATTCTGAACGTAATCGTCCGGAAGGGACTTCAAAATTATGTTTGTCTTGTCATGATGGTACAGTTGCGGTGGATGCCTTTGGGGGAACAGGTGGTAGCGCAAGGAAAGGCGTTCTTAATGAGGAGGAAAAAAAGAATTTGTCTTCCCTTCGTCCGGAACACCCGATTTCAATTTTATATACCAGTGAAGTCGCTGCCACTAACGGCAGTCTACTGAAAAATCCGACAACTACAATAGTCTATGTTGGAGATGAGAAAGCACCTGTTACCGTTGATGCCGCGATGTTGAGTCCCGCCCATAAGGTGGAATGCGCCACCTGCCATGATGTCCACAAAACCGGTATTACAGACGAGAACAACTATGCTTTGCTCACCTTGAAAATGGCTGATGATCAACTCTGCCTGGCTTGCCATCTAAAGTAATCATCTGGAGAAGGAAGACTGAATTCACTTCTGGTTTTTCAATGCCGCCTGTGCAGCTGCCACTCTGGCGATCGGCACCCTGAACGGTGAACAACTGACATAGTCAAGACCTGCTTCATGATAGAATTCAATCGAACTCGGTTCACCACCATGTTCGCCACAGATCCCCATTTTGATATCGGGTCTTGATGACCTCCCCTTGTCGATGGCAATCTTGATCAGTTGGCCAACGCCATTCCTGTCAAGCACCTGAAACGGATCATGGTCCAGGATACCTAGATTGATGTAGGCAGGAACAAACTTTCCGGCATCATCCCTGCTGAAACCAAGTGTCATCTGGGTAAGATCGTTGGTCCCAAATGAAAAAAACTCGGCCTCGCGGGCAATGACATCCGCAGTCAATGCACCGCGCGGAACCTCAATCATGGTTCCGATGAGATAATTGATCCTGGTTCCGGATTCCTCCATGACGGCATTGGCGGTAGCAACGACCACCTTTTTTTGATGAATGAACTCATTGATGTTACCAACGAGTGGAATCATGACTTCAGGAAGTACAGTATACCCATGGTTTGTGATCTCTATCGCTGCCTCAAAGATTGCGCGCGCCTGCATTTCGGTTATTTCTGGATAAGTGATACCCAGGCGGCATCCCCGGTGTCCGAGCATCGGGTTTTGTTCATAGAGTTCTTCTATTTTTGTTTTTATCAATTCAGGGGTGACGCGCATTTCCTCGGCTATCACGCTGATTTCCTCTTCTTCCCTGGGCAGGAATTCATGCAAGGGTGGATCCAGTAATCTGATGGTGACTGGCAGCCCATCCATGACCTTGAAGATCCCCTTAAAGTCTTCCTTCTGATAGGGCAGAAGACGTGCCAGCGCCTTTTTTCTTTCTTCCACGGAACCAGCGAGGATCATCTCCCGCATTGCCCGGATCCGGGGGCCCTCGAAAAACATATGTTCTGTTCTGCACAGGCCGATACCCTGTGCGCCAAACCTGATGGCGTTCGCCGCATCATGCGGGGTGTCGGCATTGGTCCTTATCTGTAGTGTCCTGAACTCATCCGCCCACTCCATGATCCTGTCAAAATTGTCGCTCAACTCCGGATCCTGGAGAGGTAACCGGCCTTCATAGACATTACCGGTACTGCCATCGAGTGTTATGTAATCCCCTTTTTTCAGGGTCAGACCGGCAGCAGACAGGGTCTCTTTTTCTTCGTCTATCCTGATGTCTCCACAACCGGCAACACAGCACTTGCCCATACCGCGTGCTACGACAGCGGCATGTGAGGTCATACCCCCTCTTGAGGTAAGGATTCCTTGCGCGGCATTCATCCCGATCAAATCCTCCGGGCTGGTTTCAGTACGAACAAGGATGACCTTCCTGCCATCATTCGCAAGGGCATCTGCCTCATGTGCATCAAACACGATCTCGCCAACCGCCGCACCCGGGGAGGCGGGCAGACCTTTCGCAATACTGATCGCCTTTGGGACGGCATCCTTATCAATGTGCTTGTGCATGAGTTGATCGAGCTGATTTGGATCAATCCTGAGAATTGCCTCCTTCTTTGTCAAAAGCCCTTCTTCCACCATTTCTACCGCAATCCTTAATGAGGATTCGGCAGTACGCTTGCCATTGCGGGTCTGCAGCATGAAAAGATGGCCTTCTTCGATGGTGAACTCCATGTCCTGCATATCCCTGAAGTGGTTTTCCAGTTTCTTCCGGATTGCCAGAAGTTCCTGATAGGCATCCGGCATGATCTCATTCAGTTTACTAATCGGATCGGGGGTCCTTATGCCAGCAACCACATCCTCACCCTGGGCATTTACCAGAAACTCACCATAAAACTTGTTTTCGCCTGTTGCCGGATTACGGGTAAAACAGACACCTGTCGCAGAGCTTTCTCCTGTATTGCCAAAAACCATACTCTGAACATTGACTGCGGTCCCAAGCAGACCCCTGATGTCATATAGTTTTCTGTAAAGTGTTGCCCTTTCGTTGTGCCATGAGTTGAATACGGCTTTGATAGACATTTCCAGCTGTTTTCTTGGATCCTGAGGGAAGGATTCTCCTCTTTCGGCATGCACAACCTGTTTGAATTTTTCGACAACCTTCTTCAGATCCTCTTTATCCAGTCCAGAATCATATTTAACGCCTTTTGCTTCTTTTATTTTCTTCAATACTGATTCGAACAGACGGCTGTCAATCTCCATCACAACGTGTCCAAACATCTGGATAAATCTTCTGTAGGCATCCCAGGCAAATCGCTGATTGACTGTCTTGTTAGCCAGGCCCTGCACCGATTCATCATTCAGTCCGAGGTTGAGGACGGTATCCATCATGCCGGGCATGGAATCTGCAGCTCCTGAACGTACTGAAACAAGCAGCGGGTCATCCTTATTACCCAGGGTCTTGTTCATTTTCACCTGCAGTTCGTCAAGATATTCGCTTATTTGATCAATGACTTCAGGTGAAAGGGTTTTCCCGTTCCTGTGATATTGGTCACACACTTCCGTAGTGATGGTGAAACCAGGAGGAACATGGATACCTAAAGAAGTCATCTCTGCAAGGTTGGCCCCTTTCCCACCCAGCAGTTCTTTCATTGATTTGTTGCCTTCTTCAAAGCTGTATACGTATTTAGCCATTGAAGTCCTTCCCCAATTATTGTTTTAGTAATAATGGATTTCCAGATGGAAACCTGTGCTTGAGCGGGTTGCTATTATAAACAACCAGTTCGGTGTTGCTTCTTAGCAATTAACTATTCTATATATAATTATCAGTATTTTTATAAGCTATTCCAATCAATTCAGGCCGAGTATACGCACGCCATCCGGAACTTATGTGGGACAGATCCCTTCTCCCGGTTAATCCTATGTTTCGTAATGATCCCGCAGTACTGTTACTAATGCTATATCCCGTATTCCTTGTGAAGATAATACCGAGTCGGGCATTTGCACACAACCTTGTCACTAAACTTGACTGCGTAGGGACATTGCCGTAAGGCTTCTTCTGCAAATCCTGGCTCCAGAAAGGTTATATATCTGCCCGTTGTGCATGTGACTTCACACATGGCACGACCTTTACAATAGGCATCTGTAAGGCAGGTGTGTTTATGTGAACAGTCTGACGCATCCAGAATGTCCTGAGGGATAGTAAACCTCATCCCGCATACCTCACTGGTTGTGCAAACAATTTATTATGAATCCCACTGCGCTTAGGTACGGGATTTTGTTCCGCGATGAAAAATTTCCAGTACTGCCGGATTCATCTGGTTTCTCAGGCAAAAGCGTGTACTGAGCTTGCTGACTCAGCCGGCGATTGCTGTAACAGCCTTTTCTTCATGATTTTCCTTGATAATCTTTTTTATCTCTTGCGCGGGCAGGGTTAATTCAGCCAGCTTCTCATAGATGGCGCGGCGACGCTTGAGATCGGCCTCAGCCGCTGCTACAAGTGTCTTGTAGCGTTCTGGATCTTTACGTTCCACAATTGCAAAACGATTCTCGGTGCGCAGGTACTCAGAGAGTGGCACTGAGGGTGATTTACAATCCAGCATCATCGGGCTCTTGCCGGTACCTGCATTCCTCGGATCATAACGATAAAGCGGCCAGTAACCGGTTTCTACCGCCAGCTTCTGGTGTTCCAGTCCTGAGGCGATGTCATAGCCATGTTCACGGCAGGGGGAGTAGGCAATAATGAGCGAGGTACCGTCATAGGATTCAGCTTCCTGGAAGGCTTTCACGGTCTGTGCATCCCGGGCACCAAACGCGACAGAGGCAACATAAACACTTCCATAGACTATCGCCATCAGTCCCAAGTCTTTCTTGGGCCTTGGTTTGCCTGCGGTGGCGAATTTTGCTGCTGCTCCAAGCGTAGTCGCCTTCGATGCCTGGCCGCCGGTATTGGAATAGACTTCAGTATCCAGAACCAGGATATTGACATTGCGGCCTGTTGACAGGACATGATCGAGTCCACCGTAACCGATGTCATAGGCCCAGCCATCACCACCGATGATCCAGACGCTTTTTTTAACCAGGTAATCAGCAAGTTGCTCCAGTCGACGTGCCTCTGGACTGACAATTGTGGCAAGTTTGTCCCTCAGGGTTTTGACTCGAATCCGCTGGGCAAGGATCCCGGTCTCGTCGGTCTGGTGAGTGTCAAGCATCTCTTTAACAAGTACCTCGCCGATCTGTGGTGCCAATTGGGTCAGTAATTTGCGTGCATGGTCGGCATGCTTGTCAATGGCCAGCCTGAAACCGAATCCAAACTCAGCGTTATCCTCAAAAAGCGAATTGGCCCAGGCTGGACCCCGACCGTTACAGTCCGTGGTAAAGGGTGTCGTCGGAAGATTACCACCAAAGATAGACGAGCAACCCGTGCTGTTTGCGATCAGTGTACGATCACCAAAAAGTTGCGTGACCAGCTTGATATAAGGGGTTTCACCGCATGCTGAACAGGCGCCGGAGAACTCCATGAGTGGTTGTGCGAACTGTGATAATTTTACACTCGGCCTGAGTTGGGTGCGGTCGGCATCAGGTATTTTCAGGAAAAACTCGAAATTCCCGCGTTCCGGTTCACGTAATGGCAATTGCGGGCGCATAACTAAAGAAAGAAGATCCGGGTTGTCCTTGTCCTTACCGGGGCAGACGCGGACACATAATTCACACCCGGTACAGTCTTCGGGGGCAACCTGTACGGTATATCTGGCTTCACCAAATTCCTTACCCTTGTAATCCATAAACTTGAATGTG